>DATLFV010000113.1:0-48524 GCA_035540875.1 Sphingomicrobium sp.
TGGGCGTGGCGATCGACGCTTTCGAAGATCAGCCCGACCAGGTCGCCCTTGCGCAAGAATTCGGCTTCGACCGTCAGGCCATGGCCGTCACTGCTGCTATTGATGCTCGCGATCGCCCCGCGCGGAAAATCGACGGTCCAGTGAAGTGGATCGAATCTCTTGGCGAAGCTGTCCGTGATCGGCGCGTCCTTGCGCGTGAACCAGTGGTTCATCGCAGGTCAGCCGACAGGGAGTTGCGGATCGCCCGCGCAATCTGGCGCGACGACTGGCCAAGCACGTGCGGATCCTGCGGTGTGGGCGTGTTGACTGTAATTGCCACTCGGACATCGCGCGCCCGTGGCGCCGCGATCGTCTCGATCCGGCCGCCCGACGAAGGTACGAACAGCTCCGGACCCCGCTCGCCGACGACATAGCCGCGCCCGCCGCTAACCGGCCCGCCGGTCGATCGCCCGGGTGCTCCCATCAGCCCGCTGACCAGGCTGCTCAAGCCGCCCAATATGTTGCTTCCGACGCCGCCGCCGGCCGAATTGAACAACCCTCTAAGCGACGCCGACGCGATCTGCGCCATGGCCGAAAGCGCCACGCGCTTGAGGTCTTCGAACCCCAGCTTCCCGCTCATGATCGCCCGGCTCAGCGCGGCGTCGATCGTTCGGCCGGCGCGGCCGACGCCCGCCGCCAGCGGGCCTTCGAGCTCGCTGCGCATGGCCGCGACGTCGCGGGCGAATACGGACGTGTCGGCGCGCACGCTGATCACGATCCGTTCGATCTCTTCGTCCATTGAATCCTCATTCATCCGGGAAGCGCCGTCGAAGCGCTTCCACCATTTGCGGGCTCACCGGCCCGGCCGCGTCCCCACGCGGTTCCAGCGCAAGCGCAAGCTCGACCGGGGTCGATTTCCAGAATTCATCCGGACGCCAGCCGAGCAACAGGCTTGCGGCATTGCACAGGCGCTCCGCCGCCTGGCCGAATGTCGCGCCGCTCATCTGCCTTGCAGGATCTGCCCGAGCAGGGTCCGAAGCACCGGGGTCGCCGAGGCGAGCCCGCGCTCGATGATCGCCTCGCCGATCCGCTCGCGGCTGATCGCCGCCGGCCGCGATTGGCTGGCGTGATCGAACAGCGCGGCGATCTCGCCAAGCGCGAGCTTTCCTTCCGCGGCCCGCTCGATCAGCGCGAACAGCGGCCCGAGCTCCTCTTCGGCCGCGACCAGCGCCTCGAATGTCGGGCGGAGCACCAGCGTCTCGCCGGCGACCTCGATGCTCGCCTCGCCGCGGTGCGGGTTAGCCCGGGTCACAGGGATGCCACCTCCCCCGAGCTTTCCAGCGCCAGCGTGTAGTTGCGCTCGCCGTTGAAATCGCCGGCATATTCGAGCCTGCTGACCAGGAACTTGCCCCGCATCCGCTCGCCGCTCTCGAAGCTCAGCTCGTAATCCTCGAGCTGACCGCCAAGCGCCAGGCTCCGGATTTGCGTTTCGGCGGCGCTGCCGGTGAAAATTCCGCTGGCCGCGACCGACACCGATCGGACTCCGGCTCCCGACAGCAGCTCGCGCCAGCCGCCGCTCCCCTTGTTGGTGATCGCCACCGCGTCGCCGTTGACCGACAATTGCGTGGTCTTGAGCCCTGCCACCGTCGAATAGCTCGGCGGTGTGCCGCCATTGCCGATCTTGAGCAGGAAGGCGCTGCCGCGTTCCGCCGCCATTGCATTCTCCTCGAGTTGATTGGTGATCAGTTTTGTTCGGCCAGCATCCGTGCCCGAAAATCGATCGCGGCCGCCCATGGTCCGGCGACATCACGAACCGTTCGTCGCCGGATCAGACGCAGACTCGCCAACTGCCAGCCTTCGACTGTGCTGATCGTTCGGACGCGCGTTTCGACCTGGTCGGCCAGGTCATGCAGCCGCGCGGGCTGGTCGTCCCACACGGTAACCGCAGCCAGCACTTCGCGACCCTCGCCGCTCTTGTGGCTCCAGTCGCTTTCCGTCCCCGCGTCGACCACGACATAGGGAAATGGCGCCCGCGCCGGCGGCCCGTCGTAAACTCCGCTGATTTCGCCGACCGACTGCAATGCCGCCGCCAGCTCGGTCTGGAGAGCGCCGCCGGCGCTCATCGGCCCAGTCTCGCGACGAAGCGCAGCGCGCTATCCACCAGCCACCGTCGAAGCAGCCGTTTCCCGGTCAGAACGATGCTGCCTTCGCGCACTTCGCAGGCAACCCCGCCAATCCGTTCGGCCACCTCGGCGCGGATCGCGGCGACCTTGCGCCGCTGTTCGGCTTTCGCGATTTCCTCGGCGCGTCGAAGCAGATTTCTCATGGCTCTCTTACCTCCTCGCAGCGCAGCACCAGCCGGTCCCTGGCTCGCGGGTCGCTGAGCAATTGACGGATCATCAGCGTTCGCCCCGCCCATCGCAGCCGCTGGTCGATCGCGACGCCCTCACGCGCCCGGATCGTGACCCGGAAGCGCGGCATCGCGCTCAGCGCCATCGCCTCGCTTTCGGCGCCCGCGCCCTCGGGGACGATCGCCGCCAGGCATCGCCCGAATATTTCCCAGCCGTGGTCGCGAAGCCCCATCGGCGTTCGCGCCGTCGGCGGCCTTTCGAGCACGATCCGCTGGTTGAGCGTGCCGGCGAATTCCCCGCTCATGCCAGCTGCATCCGCCGGTAGGGGCGCCACAGCGCAGTCACCGCGGCGGGCGGCTCGCCACCGCCCCCGTCGCGCGAGGCGAACAGATGCGCGACCAGGCGCAGAACGCCCTGCCGGATCGGTTCCGGAACTTGGTTGGGGTGGTCCGCCATCCCGGCCGTCCCACTGACCCGCACTCGCCGAATCGAGGCCGGCGCGGCGATCTTCACCCAGCCCTGTCCCGATGAATCCACGTCGACCGAATGAGCCTCCGGCGGCAACAGCTCGCTGCTTCCATCCGATGCCATCGCCTCGACTCTGTCGATCGACCGCACCGGCAGGATTTCGAGCCTCTGCCAGCCGGCGCTGGCCGGCAGGTCGATGCTGAACGGCCGCTCGATGATCGCCTGGTTGATAAAGGCTTCGCAAAGCGCGCTCGCGGTCCGGATCAGGCCCGCCAGCAGCGCCTCTTCCTCGCCGGTTTCAATGCGGACGAAGGCCTGAGCCTCGCCCAGCGAAACGATCGGGCGGGCCATTGCTGCGCTCGGCATCAGCGTTTCTCCACGCGAAGATGGATGGATCGGCTGTCCTCGCGGCCGGAGGCGAGCACGACATGATTGGTCAGGCGGTAAATGTGGCCGGCCACTCCGCCGCCAGCTTTCACCACTGCCTGGCCGGGCTCGAACGCGCCGCCGACAAGAACAATTCCGCCGGTCTCGTCCGGCTCGACCGTCCATTCGCTCTGCTCGAGCGTGTCGCCGTCGAGATATTCGGCGGCCCAGTCGACGGCATAATCGAGGACCGCCAGCGGGTCCTTCAGTAAAAGCGTCATCGAAACTCCTTGGAATTCAGCGCGGCTCGGGGTTGGCGGTCAGGTCCGCCTTGGCCACGATCTGCCGCTTGGGCGGCACCTTGGTTTTCTTGCTGTCCTCCGCGGTCGCGGAGGCGATCGGCTCCTGGCTGATCGCGAACGCACTGATGCTCACTGCTTGGGCTCCCATTAGGCCGCCAGCGTCAGCGGGATCGCCGACAGCTCGTAATTCGGCGTGGTGCTGCCATTGGCGGCGCTGGTCGTCCCGCGCACCGTGTAGGTCAGATTGCCGCCGCCGTGGGCGGTATCGACCGCGATAATCACTCCGGGGCCGTAGTCGCTGCTCGCCACGCCCTGGGAGCGAAGCCCGCAGTCGGCGCCCACCTGCGCGTCCGAATTGCTGCTTCCGCGCCGAACCCTGATGGTCGAGGTTCGCACCGTCGTTCCGCCGTCCTTGAGCAGGCTGGCCCTGGCCATGATCAGCACCGGCGTCCCGGCGGGGACATTCGAAAGGCTTACGGTGCCGATGGTCGCCTCGGTCGTTCCCAGAGCCGGGCCCGACCCGCTGTCGAAAGCGGTGACGTTCGCTCCCATGCCGCCGCCGCCGCCGCTGGCGCTCAGCACCCCGCCGGACAAGCTGAGGCCCGAGCCTATGCTGATCTGCTCGGCCGCCCCGAACCCCGCGCTCGATCGCCCGAGCAGGCGCGAGCTGGTCATGGCCGTGAACTGGTCGCCGGTGTTGGTGCCGGACAGGTTGGCGCCGGTGACGTTGCCGCTGGCGGTCAGCGTGCCGGTGACGGTGACCCCGGTGCCATGCGCCTCGAGCCGCGTCTGGTTGCCCGCCGCGGCGAGCCGCACGGTCGAGCCGATCAGGCTGACCGGCTCCCAATAGCCGCCGGTGCCATTATATCCGCCGAAGGCCGCGTTGCCGCCGGCGACATAGGCAATCGCGCCGACCCCGGTGAAGGCCGGGATGGCGCCTCGGGCGATGATCCCGCCGGCGGCGTTGAACGCCCCCGCCGCACTCTCGACGGTCCAGGTCGCGCCCGAGTTGGAAACGACGACATCGCCCTTGTCGCCGTCGCTGATCCCGCCGCCGCCACCGCCCTCACCGGTCGCGCTAAGCTCGGTCCCGACCAGCTGCAGGCCAGCGCCGATGGTCAGCGCCTGGGCCGGGCCGCTGCCGCCGCCCGAGCCGCGCCCGAGCAACCGCGAGGCGGCCAGGTTAAGCTCGGCCCCGCTCAGCCTGCCGCCCACGCCGATCCATCCGGTGGCGGTCAGGGTCGCCTTGACGAAGCCGAAATGCGGAACGCTCGCCGGGCCGGAATAGGTCGCGCCGGTGTCGGCGGCGACGGTGGCGGCCGTGCTGTCGGTCGGGTTGACCAGGGTCAGGGTCGTCCCGACCCGCCACGGCAGGTTGGGCAGCTTGAAGGCGACCGAGCCGAACGGGACGCAGTGGAACTGGCGGTTCTGGTGGAACCATTTGATCTGGCCGGAATCGAGGCTGACCTCGCCGTCGACCGGAAAAGAGGGGCCGCTCTGGACGCCGTTGTAGACCAGCAAAGTCTCGGGCGAGAGGCGAATCCGCCCGCCGCTCTGGAAATATTGCCCGGCGTCGCCGCTGATCTCGATCGACCCGCCGCGCAGCGACACATCGCTGATCCCGTCGTCCGCCTGCTGGGTGCCGATGCCGACCCCGGTGACCCCGCTCGGCGGAGTGCCGACCATGCGGACCTCGCTGATCGCGCCCTTCGTCCGGTTGAGCAGGACGATGTTCTGGCCGCCGCTGACCCGCCCGCCGGTCCACGACAGGTTGGTGACCATGTCGAGCGTCGCGCCGACGCCCGCCGGGCAGTTGAACTCGCTGTTGGAGATGCGCAGCCCGTTGGTCCCGCCGTCGCCCTCGACCGCCAGGCAATTGCCGCCGCCGGCCTGGTCGAAGCGGCAGTCGGTGATCGTTACGTTGCGATGGCCCTGGGTGGCGCTCGCCGTGATGTAGACCGCGTTGCTGCACGTCCCCTTGCCGACGCAGCGGGCATAATGAATGTCCTCGCAGCCGGCGCCGTTGAAGAAGGGGTGAAGCCACCCGGCGCAGGCGATGTCGCCGTCGCCGTCGCCCATGATGCAGTCGAGCACGGCGACGCCGCGCGCCTGCATCTGCTCGTTGTGATATTCGCTGTTGAGAGTCTCGATGAAGCTCCAGATGCCGCTCGAAAACTTGCCCGCGCCCTGCCCTTGGGCGAAGCAGGCGTAGCCGGTGCAATTCTTGACGGTGAAGCCGTGGCAGAAGAAGCCGGTCGAATTGCCGAACATCACGCCATGCTTGCGGTTGCCCATGCCGGCGCCGAGGCCGACCTTGTTGCTGTCGATGATGCCGGGGCCGAGGATCTGGACGCCGCTGGTGTTGATCGCGCCGATCGCCGCGCCGACGCCGAAGCCCGACACGGTCTGGGTGGTGAAGCCCGGCAGCATCAGGATGCGGGCATTGTTCAGCCACAGGCGGCGGTTCGACGGCGGCAGGATCGGCTTGGAGATGGCGATGACCGCATTGTGCGGCAGGATAACGTCGCCGCGAGCAAAGCCCGCCATGATCGCGTCCTCGTCGGGAGTCACCCCGTCGCCGACAATGTCGGATGGGGTCCAAGCGATCTGGCTCAGGTCGAGCGCGGCAAGTGCGGCCGATGAGGTCGAGGCACCGGCCAGCGAGCGGCCATAGGTGCTGAGCACGGCCGGGTCGATCAGCAGGGTCGAGCCGCTATTGCTGACGACGATATCGCCATAATCGCCGTCGCCGAGGCCCCCGCCGCCTGCGCCGCCGCCCCCAATGCCAGGCAGGCCGGTGAACACCTGCTTGAACGAAGGCGCGGCGAGCTTCTGGATGATATCGTTCACGCTTGCCTCCCCGGGGTCCCCGCAAAATGCCATTTTGTGGGGCTCATCATGCCGTCGGCCCTTCCGTCACCTGCAGCTCCCAATCCTCGATCCACAGCCGGGCGCCGCCGGGCAGGGTGGCGATGACGTCGCCGAACATGGTGAAGTCGCCGGTCTCGTCGGGAATGGCCTGCAGGCTCGCCGGCAGGATCGTCACCTGATAGCGGCCCTCGGCGGGCGCGATCGGCCAGAAGCCCTGCGCCGCCGCGCTTGCCGCCATGCCGAGCGTCAGCAGGTTGACCCCGCGCTGGCGCGCGAAGCTGCACGCCAGGGTCCAGCCCGTGATATCGACCGGCCGATCGGCCGAATCGGTCAGCTGCACGCCAAGCTTCAGCCCGGCGCTCTCGCGGGCCCACAATCGTCGCGCCATCTTGCTTTTGTCCTTTACTGATATGCGACCAGGCCGCCGCCGCCCGGAGGAGTGCCGCCGCCGCCGCCCGAGCCGGGGTCCGATCCGCCGTCCGACGATCCCGAGGAGGGAACGACCTTACTGGCGACGAAATGGCGATAGGGATGGTCGGTCGAGGCGAAGGCCGGCGAGGCGTCGCCGGCCGCCGCGGCGAGGACCAGCGCCTGGAAGCCGACCGGCCCGCCGGCCCGCTCGGGATCGTCATAATAGACCAGCACCAGGTCGCCCGCCGAGGCGCCGCTCGACACGCTCGATCCGGTCACTCCGACCGTCTTGTCGAGATATTTGCGGCTGTGGCTGGACAGCGTCACCAGGCCGGCGCTGTCCAGCGTGAAGGTCAGGTTGACCGGGTAGCTCGACGCGATCAGTTGGGCGACCATGCTTGCTCCGCCGGCGGTGACCGGACCGAGGATCAGCCGGTCGCCGAGCTCCCCCTGGACCCGGTAGCTGATCGCCACTTCATAATCGGCGCCCGCCGCGAGGCCGGTGATCAGCTTGGCGGTGACCGCCGCCGATTCGGTCCCGGCGCTCGCCCAGCCCTCGTCCGGGCCGTTGCCGGGGTCGGCGAGGCGATATTCGAACAGCACCGCCTCGGCCGCGGGGTCCGACACCGCGCCCTCGACGATCAGCGCCGGCACGGTTCCGCCGCTGCCCTCGGCCGAGCCGCCGGTCAGGGTCCAGTCGCCGCTGTCCGGGGCGCCGATCGGCGGCGGCTGCGGGTTGGGGTTGGCTTCGGACTGGTCGGGAATGAACGCCCCCTCGCCGAACACGGTCGCGTTGATCTGGCGAAGGGTCAGCCGGTTGTGCCATTTCTCGTTGAGCTGATAGGCCTCGACCCGGAAGGTGCGGGTGGCGCCGCCGAACCGGCGCTCCGACGTCCAGTTGACCCAGTCGCCGTCCTCGAGGTCGCAAAAGCGCGGCCCGAGCACCACTTCCGCCCTGCCCCACAGCCGCCCGAAGCGGCGGACGATCTCGGCGACCCGGCCGGCCTGGGCCGCCCAGCGGACCAGGCGCAGTGTGATGCTCGCCTCTCGCGGCTTCTTGTCGGCGGCGATGTCGGCGAGGTCGCGCCGCACCGGGGCGGCATGATCGCTCCATTTCTTGGCCGGTTCGACGTAGCGGGCGACGACGCTGTTGATCCACTCCTCGCTGCTTTCCGACAAGATGCCGTGATTCCACTTGACCGGGCTCGCCGACAGCACGTCGGCGTCGGTGAAATGGGCGACGACGCTGCGCGCCTGGCCGGGCTCGATCTCGACCGACCCCTCGCGGGTGATGACCGACCCGCCGCAGGCGGCCGCGAACATCTCCTCGACCTGCAGGAAGGGCTGGTTGGCGTAGATCGGCCCCGACACGCGGTAGCGCTTCTCGCCGGCGACCAGCTCGTCGCACAAATTGGCCGGGGCGAACACATTCTCCGGCGGCGCCTCGGCCTCGCTCAGCCCGCGGCCGACCAGCAGCCCGGCCGGATTGCCGACCAGGTCGTTGGCATAGATGCCCCGCGCGTAATTGTAGCGGCAGACGATCGGGTTGTCCGACCATTCCCGGGTCGAAGGGTCGTTCCAGCGGTGGCTTCCCGAACCGCCCGGGACCGTCGAATCCTTGCGCGGGTCGTAGCATTTCAGGCCCTTGACGACGAACAGGAAGCGCGGGCGCCCGCCCGGCCATTCCGGCTGCTTGGAATCGGGCGGATCGGCCTTGTAGGCCACCACCACGTCGCAGCCCGAATCGCCGTTGTGCGCCGCCGTCCAGCCCGGCCCGTTGGCGGTGACGACCGGCGACAGCGCCTTGCTGTTCGTGTCGCCGCGGAAATAGACGTAGAGCTTGTTGTTGATCGCCGCGACCAGGCCGTCGGCGGTATAGGGGTAGAATTCGTCGTTGGCGTAAAAGCCCGTCAGCCCGTCGCATTTGTGATCCGCCAGGCGGATGATCAGCACTTCCCAGTCGGTGCCGTACTTGCCCCCGTAATTGAACGCGTCGACCAGGCTGCCGGGGACCGCCGTCTCGCCGACGATCGCGCTCCTCGGCTGCTCGCCGAGCTGGATCTGCATCTCCTGCGCGGTCCGCGCCGGCCCCTTGGGCGCCAGCAGCAGGGCGAGCGCGTTGGACGCGATCATCGCGCCGCCCTGGATGATCAGGGCGACGTTGCCAGTGACGATGCCGGCCACGACCAGCGCCGTGCCGACAATGAACCCGACGAATTTAGACATGAATTCGTCCTTGCCGCAGACCTCGCGGGGCGAGGTCGAGGAGGTTCATCCCGACGAATTTACTCATTCGGGTCGATCGACGGCGGACCACGCCGCCACCATTGCCCGGCGTGGCAGCCGCTTGAGGCCGTCGTCGCCCGGCATCGCCAGAGTCTCGCCTTCGACGATCGCCGGATGGATCCCCAGCAGCGGATCCGACACCCCGGCGATGTCGCCGCGCATGGCCTCGGCGGGCGCGATTCGGCGGAAATGGCGGTCGAGCAGCCGCTCTATCGCCGCGCGCCGATCCACCCCGGGGCCGGCCAGTCGGCGAAGCACCCGAAGCGCGCCTCGCCAGCTCGACCAGCTGGCCCGGCCGATCGGGTTATGGCCGGTCTGCGCCTTGACCGCCGCCAGCATGAAGGCGATGCAATCGTTCTGCCGACGCCCGATGCGGTGCGGCGTCGCGAGCCTTTGCTCGAGGATCTCGAGCAGCGCCGCAATGTCGCGCTCGCCGGGGCGCGCGCGCCGCCGCCGCGGCATCAATGGCTCACGACGGTAGACGACGGCCCGCCGCCGGTGAAGCCGCCCGAGCCGCCGCCGCCCATGACGCTTCCGACCCGGTGCGGCTTCTTGCCGCCCCAGTAGAGCATCTTTTCGGCCGCGAAGCTGGTGTTGCGGAAATAGCCGTCGTTCGGGTTGATCAGCCTCTGATCGGCGTCGGACCGCATCCGCTCGCCGCGTCGGCCGAGCCCGCGCGCGGCGCTCTCGACCATCACCCGCACCGCCGCCTCGCCGCCGACGGTCTCCTCGCTTGTCACCGTGTCCACCCTGCCGCGGTCGAACACGTGGGCGTCGAGCAGCGTCTTGCCGTCGCCGGCGAAGATCAGCCGGCGAATGACGACCGGCGCGCCCTTGATCTCGTCGGCGTCGAGCAGAGCGAGCGCTTCGGGCTCGACGCCCGACAGGGTCAGCGTGACACCCTGGGCGATGCCGCCGATCGCGCCCGACGTCTGCTGGGCAAGGCCGCGGTCGCCGATGCCCTGATAGCTTTCGCCGCCGATCGCGATCGCGCCGAAGCCGCCCCACAGGCGGATCGCCGGGCCGCTCAATATCTCGACCGCGCCGGTGACGATCGCCTCGCCGCGCGCGATCGCCGCCTTGGCGGCGGGTGCGATCGTCTTCATCGGTTACGACCTCAGGTCTTGAATAGCCGCGACCGTTCCGCCGCGCACCGCGAGGCGGCGGTCGATGGCCTGCAGCCTGGTCTGGTCGGTGATCAGCGCCATGATGCAGGCGGGCCGGTCGAGATGCGCGCTCGCGCCGGGCGGAACGCAGGAGGGCACCGGCGGCTCGCAAGTCACGGTCACCGTGCCGGCGGGATCGGCAATGCCTCCCTCGACGACCCGCACCTTCGCCCGCCATTCGGTGCCGGCCACCGACGGCTCGGTCGCCGTCCACTTGAAGCCGATATAGTCGAGCGTCGACAGGATCAGCCCGGGGGGAAGCCCCTCGAGCGTCACCCGGCTGTCGCCTTCGGAGTCCAGCGTCTCCGACCAGTCGGCGGCGGCGCCGGTGAACGGCGATCCATCGGCCAGGGTCATGCGGGCGAAGCCGGTGATATGGGCGAGCGGATAGGGCCTGGCGAGGTCGCGGCCGAGCAGCCGGCGGGTGGCGCCGCGCATCCGGCTGAGCCAGGCGCGCAGCTCGTCCGACCGGCGGGCGCCGATTTTTCCGACCGTCCACACCGCCAGCCACAGCGGCTGACCGGCCTGGACCCCGCCGATCCGCCCGCCGGCCTCCGGCGCCCCATGATCGACCCGCTGGATCTCGAATTCCTGCTGGGCGAAGCCGGAGCTCGCCATGTCGATGATGCGCATCAGCCGCGCACCACGAAGCGCGATCGCGCGTCCTGCCAGGCGGCGACGACCCGGACCGGGATGCTCTCCTCGAGCTGGCGCAATTGGGTTTCGACGCGCGCCAAGCCCGCAGCATCGGCGCCGGTCGCGTCGATGGCGATGTTGATCGGCACCAGCGGCGCCGAGTCGTTGGCCGCCGCGAGGCGCCGGCTTGTCGCCGCCGAATGGATCTTCGAGCCCCGCGGCAGGCGCACCAGCTCCTTGCCGAACTCGCCGACCCAGGCATGGCCGCCCGAGAAATATTCGGTGCCGCTCGCCATGCCGATCGCGCCGGCGGTCGGGTTCATGCCGATGCTGCCCTTCGGCCACATTCCGGACCCGCCGAAGATCGCCCCGAGTCCACCGATCACCTGGCCGATCCAGTCCTTGCCGCCGCCGCCCATCGGCTGCAGCCCGGCGCCGAGCGTCGGGTGATTGGTTCCGAACAGGGCATTCTTCAGCGGGTTGATTGCCGCGAGGATCAGCATCTCGCGCAGCAGCTCCTTGAGGATGCGCTTGCCCGCCGCGCCCCAGTCCTCCCAGTTCTTCGGGTCGAACAGCTCGTCGATGATGCCCTCGCCGATCCGGCGGAACTCCTCCTGGGCGGCGACCGCCTGCTCGACCTTGCGGCGCAGATCGTCCTCGGCCTCGGCCATTTCGAGGATCAGCGCGATCTGCTCACTATATTCGGCGCCGAGGTCGCGGTTGAGCCGGAGCTCGAGATCGAGCAGCCGCAGCTTCTTTTCGCGCTCGGAACGCGACAGCCCGGCCATTCCGAGTTCCGCCTCGAGCAGGGTGAGATTGTCCTGCAGTCCCTCGCGGGTGCGGCGGACCAGGTCCTCGCGCTCCTGGGCGATCGCCAGCCTCTCGCGCTCGACCCGCTGGTCGACATAGGCCGACCGGTCCTCGGGTTGAAACTTCTCGGCGTCGCGTTCCGCCGCCCGCCGGGCCTGCTCGATCCGGCGCTCCGCGTCGCTGCCGGCAAAGCCGAGCATCGCCCGGGCATTGTCATTGTCGGCGCGAAGCGCGGTGATCGCCCGCAGCGCCTGGCCGCGCGCCTCCTCGTCGTTGGCGTCCTTGAGCGACTTGCGATAGCGGTCGATGACCTGCGTCAGCACTGCCAGCGCTTCGCCCTGGGCGACCGCCTGAAGCCGCACCAGCGGGCGCAGCGCCGCTTCCTGCTGAAGCGCCTGGTCCATGTCCCTGGCGGCGAGCGTGCCCGCCTCGACCTGTTTGCGCACCTCGGCCCTTGCCGCCGTCTCTTCCTCGAGCTGGGCGACGCCGCGCGCGCCCTCGGCGGCGGCATTGGCCACTTCGAGCGCCAGCTGCCGGGTGGCCGCCGCGTCGGCGTCCATGCCCTTGCGGGTCGCCTCGGCGACGCTCGCCCGCTCGGCGCGGGCACGGGCGGCCGCCTCGGCGCTGGTCAGATACGCTCGGGCGAGGGCGAGGGCGGCATTGGTCGCCGCCTCGGTGGCCTCGGCTTCGGTCTGCATCCGCTCGGCGCGCACCTCAGACTGGTCGCGCATGCCCTCGACGTGCCAGTGGCCGCGCTCGCGCAGGATCTTGGTCAGGCGCACGCCCTGGGCGTCGAAGGTTTTGCGGATGCTCGCCGGGTCGACGCCGGGGCCGGCCTGGATATCGAGCGCCCAGCGGCCGCGCGCGCCTTCATGGGCGCTGCTGCCCGGCGGCGCCACCGGATTGTCCTTCGGCCGTCCCTGGGCGACCCAGGCGTCGTACAGCGCCTTCTGCTGGGCGTAGCTGCGGTCGCCGCTGTTGACCTGCAGCCCCGCCGCCCGGGCGATCGCCGCCGCCTCCGCGGCCGAAACTCGCCGCCCGAACTCGCCATTGCCACGGCTCTGCTCGCGCGCCTGGCGCTCCATGCGGTCGATCTCGGCAAGCCGGGCGGCGAGCCTGTCGACGTCCTTGATCGTCCGCTCGGCCTCCTCGCGCATGCGGGCGAAGCGGGCCTTGACCGGATCGGCCAGGTCGCCGGCCTTGACCCGCGCCAGGCGGACGTTGAGGTTCTCGACGCTGTCGGCGAAATTCTGGCTCGCGGCGGTCGCCTGCTGCAGCTCGCCCTTGAGGCGCGTGACTTCGGCCGAGGCGGCCGACAGCCGCTGGCGGGCGGCGATCACGGCCGAGGCGCGCGCCGGATCCTCGTCGCTCATGCCTTCGGCGCTTCGCACGGCCGTGCGGGCCTGGGCGAGCCGCTGCTCGGCCCGTTCCAGGTCGCTCGAGACGCGGTCCAGTTCGCCCCGCGAGCGCGCCAGGGCGGCGGCGGCCGCGTCGACCTGCGCCTGGACGCGGACCCGCTCGGTCTGCAGCGAAGCGTCGGTCTCGTCGCGCAGCTTGCGACTCTTGTCGATCAGCCCGTCAAGGCTGCTCTCCCACACCGCATTGGCCTGGGCGTTGAGCTCGGCCTGCCTGGCCTGCTCCTTCATCCGGTCGGTGAGCTTCTTGACCTCGTCCTCGGTTTTGCCCAGTTTGAGAGCGAGGCCGGCCAGCAAGGCCGTGCCGGCGCCGATCGCCACGCCCCACGGCCCCATCAGGAAGCTGGCGAGGCCGCCCTTCGCGCCCTGCAGCCGAGTGACTGCCGCGCCCGTGTTGTTGAGCCTGCTGGTGATGGCGCGGATCGGGTCCTCGCCGCGCATGATCGCGTCGACCATTCCGCTGACCTGGCTGGACAGGCTTCGGTAACCGAGGCGCAGCTGGCCGGCGCGGACGGTTGACTCGCCCATCGCCCGGCTTTCGTCCTCGAGCGCTCGGGTCGCCGCTTCGTGCAGCGATCGGGCGTGCTCGCCGTCGATCACCCCCTCGCGCCACAGATTGCTGATCGTCGCGATCCGCTCGGCATAGGTGCGCTGAGGCTCGCCGGCTGCGTCGAGCGCGCGCTCGAGCGCCCGCAGCTGCTTTTCATACTCGCGGGCCGCCTCGCCACTGGCTCCGAGCTTGGGCGCGGTTCCGGCCAGGTCGTTGGCCAGCTCGCGCGACACCTGGACGAAATCCTCGGTCGCGGCCGTGCCTCGCGCCATCTGCTCGAAATAGGCCTTGTCGATCTCTGCAAGCTGCGCCCGCAGGGCGATCGCCCGCTCGGTCTCGCCGTTGCCGTCGGCCTCGACCCGCGCCAGTCGGCGGGCGAAATTGTCGCGGCGCAGAAGGAAGGCCTCGCTGTCCTTCTCGAGCATGTCGAGGGTCGCCTTGGCCGCCTCGACGTCGCGCGCCATCGCCTCGGCCAGCGGCCCGCGGCCGCTGCCGCCGGATCCGGCTGCTGCGGCGGCGGTGCCGATCGATTCGATCGCCTTGCGGCCGCGGTCGGCGGCCGACTCCATACCCGTGGCGATCGTCTCGGCCGCCGCCTTGCCATCCTCGCCGATCTTGGCGAGACCGCGCGACACGTCATTGACGCCGGAAATGCCGACGCGCATCGACGCGCTGATATCCCTCGGCATCCGCTGGTTCCCTTATTCTTCCGCGTCCTCGCCCTCGGCGAGGGCGGTGAGCAGCACCACTTCAATGTCGGGCAATATCTCGGCGATCAGCCCGGTCCCGGCGCCCTGCGCCTCGGCCGAGGCGAGCACCGCCGCGAAGTCGAGCCCGACCGGAACGCCGGCCATGCCCGCCCGGCGAAGCTGGCGGGCGCAGCCGGTCAGGACGTGCCAGGCGTCTTCCGCTTCTTCGCTGCGCAGTCGGTTTTGCGCGTACGGGCACTCTTCGCAGCGGCCGTCCGGCTCGCCCCCGTCGGCTTTGCTGGCGCAGCTGAGCTGGCAATATCTTTGTCCGCCGTCGCCGCCTCCCCAGTGCCACTCGGCGAGGCGGACAATCCGTTTTTTTCCGCCCTCCGCTCGGCGTCGGGCCGGACATAGGCCGCGTCGAGCAGGTCGAACGCCTCCTCGTCGGCCAGCAGCAGGTCGATCGTTCCTTGCGGGCGGTCCGGTTCGTTGGCGGACTCGAGCCGGGTCTCGCGGTCGGGCGTCAGCGCGAACGGCTCGCCGTCCTCGCCGACCATGCCGCCCCATTCCACCACGCCGAGCCGGATCAGCTCGCGGCTCGCCGCTTCGCCGGCATCGACCAGGCGGTCGAGCTCGGCGTCGGTGATCGACTCCGGGTCGATGTCGCCGAGCAGCCGGCGGGCCGCGCGATGCGCCCGCCGGCGCATCGCCGGGGTGATCGGCGCCAGCACCACCCATGCCGCCTCGCCGTCGTCGTTGGCCGGGATCGAGACCCGCAGCGGCTCCTGCGCCTTGCCAAGGATGCGCATCAGATCGCGTAGGATTCGACGTCGTTGACCAGCTCGGCGACCAGCACCGGCCCGTCCTCGCCCGACCCCTGCCAGTCGAAGCTCGCCTGGACGCCCTGCGGCCCGGCGATCGGGCGCTTGGGCTTGGGCAGGAACACCCTGCTGGCGGTGAAGATGAGGCTGAACGGCCCGAAGCTCCAGCCATAGCTGAGGTCGATCGGGTCGCGCCCGGTGGCGCTGTCGAGCAGGCTATGGTCCTTGAAGCGGACCGTGACATTGCCGGTCGCCGTCGCCATGCCGGGGTCGGCGTCCTCGATCTCGCCGTCGGGCTGGATCGTCTCGACCTTGTCGAGATTGTTGGAAAAGGCGAGGGCGGCGGCGACGACGCTGCCCAGCTGCGCGCCGTCCTTGCGAACCGATCCGGTCGCCTGGGCGAAGCGGGCGACGTCGATCGCGATCGGCGTCCCGGCGGCGCTCTCCGTCGCCACCGCGCCGCCCTTGGCGACCAGCGCCAGCGTGGCGTTGAGCAGGCCGCGGCGGCTGAGCTCGACGCGCATGACATTGCCGCGCACGCCCTTGTTCATCTCGAAGCTCGGCACTTCGGGATGCGCCGTCTCGATCGCCATCGACGGCAGCTCCTCGGCGCCCGAGGTGAAGACGTGCTTGTTGGTGCCGCCGGCCAGGGTCGCGCCCGAGACCGTTCCGTTCGATGCCGCCTGCGCCGCGAGCGTGAAGGCGTTGCCGGCGGTGCCCGGCGTGTTGTGGGTGACGGTCAGCCGGTTGCCGTCGCGGGCATAGGTGGCCGCGGCCACTCCGGGCGCCGCGCTGCCGTTGAGCACGGTGGCCGCCTCGTCCAGCGTGTCGGCCAGGGTCGCGCCCTTGTTGATCTCGTTGCCGCTCGCGCCCGACGCGCGGAAGGTGAAGGCGGTGCCGTTGATGGTGATGGTCGACCCCGCCGCCGGCTGCGCCGAAAAGGCGATATGGCCGCTGGCCGCGCCTTCGGGCGTGCTTTCCGGCTCGCCATAGAAAAGCGTCAGCCAGTGCCCGAAGGCCCGGGCGTCGACCGGCACCACGAGATCGCCGTCATTGGTGACGACGTCGAGCGTCGGATCATAGCCGTTGCGCCCCTGGCCGAGCAGGTCGCTTTCGATCAGCCCCTGCTCGGATCCGAGGTTCGACGAGACGAACGGAAACAGGATGAAATTCGCCGAGGGCGGGACGCCATATTCGGCCTCGAACTGGCCGTGAAGGCGGGCATTGGAGCCGCGTGCGCGCATGTCTTATCTCCTGGTTCAACGTCCCCCTCTCCCTTGATGGGAGAGGGCAGGGTTAGGGTGGCTATGGTCAGGCCGAGGCCAGCGGCGAGCTGCAGCTGTATTCGGCGATGATGGGCACGACCGCCCAGTTGGTGGTGGCGACCGAGTCGGTCGTCCGGTCGTTTCGGTCCGGAGTTCCGGCCTCGATCCAGTGGGCGAGGCCGCCGAGCGTCCGGTCGGCGGCGATCGCCGCGTCGATCGGCGCGAACAGCGCGTCGAGATCCTCGCCGCCGGCGCCGTCGGGCGCTGCGACCTCGAGGAACATCTCATGGCGGTAATTGTAAGCGAGCGGCGACAGGTCGACCTCGGGCTGGCCGGGGTCGCCGGGATGGCCGATCACGCAGCCGTGCGCGCCGATCTTCTCCGGCTTCGACGCATCCTTGTCGAAGCCGCGGATCTTCGCCCCGGGCAGCGCCAACGCCACCAGCGCCTTGAGCGCCAGCAGGATCTGCAGCTGCTTGGTCATTGCCCGCCTCGCCCGTGGTCCCGGCTATTCTCGAAGGCTTCCGCCAGCAGCCCCGGCAGCCGCGCCGACCATCGCTGCCGCGGCGATTCCATGTCGATCAGCTTGCGGCTCATGATGCTGCGCACCAGGACGAACATCAGGATCCGCTCGGCGGGCCTGGCGCCCTTGCGTCGGATCAGGGTCTTGGCCCGCCTCGGCACCGCGAACAGGCCGATGTTGCCGCTTGGCAAAGGGACAGCCTCGAGCTTGCCGAGTCGCGCCTCGACCTCCTTGATCGTTGCCTTCCGCCCGCGCCCGGCGATCATCGGATTGACCGGGATGGCGAACGCGGTCTTGCCGCCGGGCGTCACCACCCGCTCGGCACGGAAGAAATCGATGATTCGCGGCGCCTTGGAAAACACCAGCGCCGCCGGCCCGCGCGGGCTGCCCTCGTTGGCGTAGACGTTCGAACGCCATGTATTGGCGGTTTTCTGCCCGAGCGCTCCGCGAGTCTGCTCGCGCAGCTCGCGCTGGATGCCCTCGGCGGCTTTCCCGACCGCAACCTCGGCGGAACGGCGGAAGTCTGCGGCCGCCGCCGCCAACGCCTGCTCGAGGCCTTCGAAGCCGGCGGTTACGCGCATTGCCTTATTCCTCCTCGACCGCGATCGGGCGAACGGCGCAGCGCCACACGCCCTTGCGGTCGAGCATCGGCTCGCCGGCGAGGGCATAGAGCGCGCCGGGCACCGGCTCGCCGCTCGCGTCGAGGATCTGCACCTGGTTTCCTTCGACCGGATCGGCGACTTCCGACCGGCGCACCATGATCAGGTGTCCGCCCATCACCGCCGCTCCGCGGTCGAAGCGCAGCTCCTCGTCTGCTTCGCGCCTCCGCACCCGGACGACGTCTTCGACGCCGGTCCAGGTCGCGTCCTCGCCGAGACGGTCGAACACCGCCTGCTGCTGGCGCGCCAGTGTCTCGGCGAACGACATGCCCGAAGCCCGTCAGGACCCCCGCGAAAGCGACGGCCAGGCCGCCGCGATCGCGGGGGAGCTCCCTAGATGCTCGGGACGAGGCGGATTCGGCCGCCGGCGGCGGTCGAAGTCTTGGCGGCGGCAGCGACGCCGGCCTTGGTGTTCGACGTCGACGTCTTGGTGAACTTCTTGGCGCTGTCGTCCCAATAGACGAGCATGCCCTCGGTCCACGCCTGGTCGGACGCGTGAGTCGCCGCCTCGACGTCGTAGACGCCTTCCATGTAGCCGACGAATGGCGCGCCCTCGGCGGCATCCGAGGCCGCGATGACGATCGCCGAGCCGATCTTGTAGGCGTTGCCGCCCACGACTCCGCCCGACGGGGCGGTCAGGTCCAGGGCCTCGCCTGGCGCAACATAATTCCGCATTTTCGGTCTCCTGCCGGGATCCCGGGCCGATCGCCCCCCGGTCGCTCAAAAAAGGATGGTGACAGGCGGCGGTCCGGTGACCGCCGCCCCTATTGGACCGCGCCCTAGCCCGGGTTGCGGTACGCACCGCGGTAGTCGGTGCCGCCGGCATAGAAGTCGAGCGTCACGCGCCAGGCGAGACCGTCGACGTTGAACGGCTCCTCGGTGATCACCCGCGGGCCGGGCGCGTCGGCCAGATAGCCGTAGTGGAACACCGGCAGCGCCGACGGATCGGCGTACAGCTCCCAGCCATTGCCGGTGATCGCCGCCTCGACGACCAGGTCGAGCTTGCCCGCGAACGGGTTGACCTTGCCACCCTCGGCAGGCTGGATCGGCGCCAGGAACTGCTGGACGGTGGTTTCGATGTCAGGCCCGACCAGGATGGTCTTCGGCGCGATGTTGAGCGGGTTGCCGTCGAGGTCCTTCTGCTTGCGCATCGCCGCCCGGCCTGCGCCCAGCGTGGTCACGTCGACCGCCCCGCCCGACGCGGCAAGGTTGCCGTGCGCCGAGTTGAACAGGTTGACGTTGTCGGCGAGCTTCGGCCCATTGCCGCTGTTCGCCGCCTTCATCGCGTAGAAGGTAGCATTCTCGAACCGCGAGACCATTCCGCCGATCGATCCCAGCACGTCGTCGAACGCGCCGAGGTCGTCGTTGACGATCGCCTGCCGCGACAGGCGCAGGATCCGGCCATAGGAACCGAGGATCACCGTCTCGCGGCCCTCGTTGATCGTCCCGACCTTGATTTCGCCGTCCTCCTGGTAGGCCTGGAGGGTCGGGAAATCGCCGACGCGCAGCAGCTTCGTCGCCTTGAAGTCGCTGAGGTCGCGGCGCCGCGCGATCGCCCGATAGGTCGGCTCGGCGCGGCCGTAGGCGGCCAGCAGGATCTTGTTGGCTGCCGCCTCGAGCAGCAGCGGGAAGTCCGAGCTGGTATTGGCGGCGCGAAGGATGATCATCGCATCACGCTCGCGCGGGGAAACCCCGGCGCGCTCGCGGGCGATATCGAGCAGCCGCATGCCCATATAGTCGCGGCTTGCCTCCGCCGGCGATTCGCCGGTGCAGCGGGCGACCAGCGCTCCGACGATCGCGTCGCGCGACGCTTCCTCGTTGCGGTTGTTGACCTGGACGGTCGGGCCGGTGGCTGCAGGGGCCGTGTCGGCGCGCTGCCGCTCGGCCGCGGCGCGCAGGATTGCCTGGCGGGCGGCCTCGATGCCGACCTCGCCGCTCTCGTTCTGCCGGACGAGCTCCTGGGCACGCTCCTCGACGCCGAGGTCGCGGGCCTGGTTGACGAACTCGAGCGCCGCGGTGGCCGAAAAGCGGCTCGCGGTTGGCTCGATGGCCAGCGCCGGCGCCGGCGTTGCCGCAGCAACAGTGGGCTCGGCAGCGCGAGTCGGCTCGGTTGCCGACGTGGGGACTGCCGCGGCGCTGGCCTCGGCAGCGGGGGTGGCAGGCGCAACTGCGCCGCCCGCATTCGAACGGTTCATCTTCTCTTCCTCACAGGTTGCGCCAGGCGTGACCCCGCTATCGGAGCGGACCCTGGCGTCCGCATCCGCGGGAACGGATACAATGCTGACCTCGAGCAGCTCCCAGTGCGTGGCGCGCCAGGTCTCATGCTCGTCCTCGACGCTCTGGATTTCCCATTTCGAAACCCGGTAGCCGATCGAAATTCCCTTGAGCTCGCCGCGGGCGACCATGCCCTCGACCTCGCGCGCCCGATCGGTCTCGCCGAACTTCAGCGTGCCGACCAGCTGGTCGTTCTCGATACGCACGTCGGTGACCGTGCCGAGCACCGCCGCCGTCTCCCTCTTGTTGTGGGAATCGAGCAGGCAGACGAGGCCGTTCTCGGCGCGCGACAGGTCGATCGCCTCGGCGCTGATTTCCAGCTCCTCGGTGAAGAAATAGCGGCGGACCTGCGATCCGGTCGACAGCACCGCCTCGACCGTGCGGTCCCTGGCGTTGTAGCTGCCCGGCGCCAGCGCCGTCTTGGTCTCGACCAGGCGCTCGCCCTGGAATCCTGCCATTGGTTGGCGGCGCTCGGCCTCGACCGTCTCTGCCTCGGCGGCCGAGCGGGCGAGCATCGTCGCCGCGTGGCGGGACTTGTTCATGTCAGTCTCCTAGTCTTGCTTCGCGGCGTCGGAGCCGGGCTTGAGGTAGCCCACCGCCGCCTGCAGCACGCCGGCGTCGGTCAGCCGGCGGGGGTCCGTGTCGAGCGCCAGCCCGAGCTCGTCGAGCTGGGCGTTGATCGCGGCGATCTCGGCCAGGTGCCGGTCGCTGTTGATGCCCCGCTCGGCCAGCGTTCGCGGCAGCGTCTTGATGCCCGCGCGGATCTCGATGACCTCGGCCATCAGATCCTTGATCGGGTCGACGAAGCGGCGCACCGGAAGCGCGTAATTGATCCCGACGTCGAGATAGCGGTTGTCGCCGGTCTCGATCGCCAGGCGCCGCATTCGCCGCATCACCGCTGGGCGCACCAGGTGCGGAATGAACACATTCTGCTGCCAGTCGTCGAGCAGCGCCCAGCTGCCGAGCATCGCTGCGCGAAGCGACGAATAATTGGCCTGGCTGACGTCGCCCGTCATCCGGTGATAGGGCGCCAGCCTCGCCGAGATCGACGCCAGCTGCTGGCGGATGAACTCGACGGCGCCGCCGGTGGCGTTCGGCGTGAGCGACGTCACGCTCTCACCCTTGCGGGCGCGGTAGATCATGCCCGGGCTGATCGTCTCGTCGAGACGGCCCGTCTTCAAATTCTTCTCGACCTCGCCCTCGGCGGCCAGCGGCGAAGCGTCCTGATCCTCGCCCGGCGTCAGGATCAGCCCGAGGCAGGCCTGCACCTTCTGCTGGGTGCGGACCGCGTCCTCGATCTCGCCGATATCCTTGAGGTCGAGCGCGACCGCCGCCAGCCAGGACACGCCTCGCGTCTGACCGAACCGGGTGCGCTCGAACACATGGTCGATATGCTTCGCCGGGACCGCCGATGATTGATAGGTCGACAGCAACGCCAGGCCGCCCGGGTGGCGGTCGAACAGCCAGTAGGCGATCCGGTCGTTGTAGCGGTCGAATTCGACGCCCTGGACGATTCGCCCGCCGCCAGCGCGCTCCTCGACTTTCGATTCGTCGAGATGGTCGCCCTCGATCCCCTCGACGCGGCCGTCTGGCCCATTCGAGTCCGGCTTCCACACCGTCAGGATCTCGCCGTCGACGACGACGCCCCAGCCCGCCGTCTTCTGCACGCCGTAGAAATCGTCGTGGCCGTCCACCTTGCCTTCGGCCCAGCGGTCCCAGCTGTCCTGCGCCTTTTGCGCGACGGCCTTTTCGGCATGGACGAACTGCGGCGCGATTCCATCGCCGATCATGTCGGCGACCAGGTGTCGCACTCCGGCCTCGGCATATTTGTTGTTCCGCGCCAGCTCGCGGCCCGCGGCGCGCAGCCTCGCCCGGGCCTGCCAGGTCTCGGCGTCGGCGTCGGTGTGCGGGCGCTTCCACCCGCGCGTCCGGCGCGAATTTGCGGCCGCGTCGAACTGCCGCATCAGGGCGAGGCCCTGCCGAGCGATTATGCGCCTCGCCGCCATTCGCGGCGCGAACGGCGCGATCGCGCGGTCGATGAATTCGCCGAGGCCCATCTGCTCAGTCCCTGTCGAACACCGCGAAGGTCGCGCCGCCGCGCAGCTGCGGGCCCGATGCCGCGGCGGCCTTGCGCCGGTAATAGTCAAGCGCCGCGATCAGGTCGGACGTCGAGCGATAGGTGACCCGGTCGCCGTCGGCCTCGACCGTCAGCTCGCCGCTGGCCATCGCCCGCTCGAGCGCGGCGATCTCGGTCGCGTAATCCGGTGCTGGCATCAGTCGCCGTCCCTCACTTCGCGGAGAATTTGCAGCCGGGTCGCGTTGCGCTCGGCGTCGATCCCCTGCCGGATCTGGCTCTCAATCTCGGTGATCGATGCGTCAAGACGGCCTGCCAGCGTTGCGCCGCCCGCCACTTGGTCTGCAACCACCGCCGGCAGGAAGGGCAACAGCTGCCGGGCCCGAACTTCTAGCCAGGGGCGCAACAGCCAACCGGCAGCCGCTCCCATGATGGCGGCCGCAAGCGTCAGGCCTATCAAAAGCATCAAAGCCAATCCTTCTTCGGTTCAATCCAGGTCGAGCGCTCGTCGCCGCCGCGCTGGTCATTCGCCTCGTCGGCGGCACTCACTTCGCCGGGCGATAGCGGACTCGCCAGCAGGTCGCCCTGGTCGGGATTCTTGGGCGCGCAGCGCTCGCTCCGCAGGCGCTCCCAGTCCGCTTCGCCGAGCGTGTCGAGCAGCAGCTTTTCGGCCGCGGCCATGTTGTAGATCCGGCAATCGAGATAGTGGTTTTCGCGGCCCGGCATCACTTGCCAGATCCGCTTCGGATATCCGTTCGACACCTTAGCGACGATCGCCTCGGCCGTCGCCTGCTCGAACCAGTCTTCCGGCGTGTCCCGGCTGAAATGGCACAGCCCGCGCGGCCGCGCCGTTCCGCTTCCCTCGGCGACGATCGCCGCCGCATAGGCGATGGTCGATCGCAGATATCCGTACCAGCTCGCCTTCGCGCCGAACGTGCCGACGATATAGGCCTTGTCCTGCGCCCGCTTCGATGCCTGGCCAGCGCGCTTGCCGCTCTTGCCGTAGGCCAGCGCCTCGCCGCGGCCGAGGATCGGCCTGGTCCATCCGTCGCGGCCGAACACCGCCAGGCGGTGGGGACGCCGGGCGCAATAGGCCTGCGCCGCCTCGGTATGATAGCCGGCGTCGACGCATTCCATGTCGATCGACAGCACCTTGCCGCCCGCGTACGTGACTCCGCGCTTCGAATAGGCGTCGAGCTCGGCCCAGGCGCCTTCCATCTTGACGTCGGTCGCGCCGGGGATGAACCGTGCGTCGAGCTGCCAGCTCTCGGCGTTCGGCCCCCATCCGACCAGCTCGAGGAACAGGCCGTCGCCCTGGACGTCGACCCCGAGCGTCGTCACCACCGGGCCGGCGGGTACCTGCCCCCGGCCCCATTCCTGTTCCTTCAGTTCCTTCAGCCGGTCGCTGTCGGGCGTCTCGCCCTTGAGAGCGAACACCCAGCCCAGGACCAGGTTGGTCCAGGTCTTGAGCTTGTTGATATCGCCCTGGGCAGCGACGAATCCGACCGCCATGTCGGCCCACGTCTGGAACGAGGAGATGATCCCCGTCAGGTGAAAGCCCCGCCGGCGGCTCGCCGGCATCTGCGCCCGCCAGCCCTGGAAATCCTCCTCGCTCATGTGCCGCGGCGGCCGGGCGGCCTCGCCGCCTTCGGTCGCCGGCGGAATCTCCTCCGACAGCCACCCGTCGGGCAGCTTCATCTCCGCCTTCTGCCAATGCTCGACGACGGATCCGCAGCAGGGCGCCACCAGGTGCGCCTCCTCCGGCTTGCCGTCCGGCCAGCGGATATCGCCCCAGTCGGGCGCGAAGCGCGCCGAGCAGCCCGGGCACTTCAGGTAGAAGCGGCGCCGGTCGCTCGACCGATGCGCCGCCTCGATCTTGCTCGCCCCCTCGATCGTCGGCGTCGAGATCTTCAGCCGCTTCGACAGGCCCTGTCGGCGCCACACCTTGAGACGCTGACTGACCATCTCTTCCGGGCTTCCCTGCCCGTCGAGGTCGTCCGGCCACTGGTCGAGGTCGTCCTCGATCGCGTAGCGCACCGTGCGCTGCCGCAGGCCCGCCGCCGAATTGGCGCCGGCCAACAGCACGTAGCCGTTCGACCGGGCAAACTTGATCTTGTGCTTGGTCGACCCGTCGCCGTCGGGCAGGCCGAGGCCCTTGATCGTTCCGCCGCGGTCCGGACTGAGCCGCGGCGAGGCCTCGACCATCGGCCAGAATTTCTCCGCTGCCCAGTCCCAGGCGGCCTTGAGCGTCGCCTGGACGAACAGCATCGGCCCGGGCCGGAGGTCCGACACGTAGCCGATCCAATTCTCGGCCGAGGCCGATCCACCCGACTGGGCGCACTTGGGCAGCACCACTTCCTCGCACGGGTCGTGCGGGGAAAGCGCGTCCATGATCTCGACCAGCTCGGGCGCCGTCGAATGCTTCCACGGGCCCGGATAGGCGTCGTCGTCAGGGAAGCGGCGATTCCGCTCCGCCCAGGTCGACACCCGCATCCGCGGCGGCGGCCGCAGCCCCTCGGCCGCGGCGCGGTCGAGGCGCCGGGCGTTGCGCCGCAGAGTCTCGCCATGCTCGCCGAAGCGGCCGTAATGGAACCGCGGCGCAGCGCAGGGAGCGTTCATTGCTCCTCAGCGGCCGCCTCGAGCTCCGCTCTTTCCTCAGCCGTCAGCTCCGCCTCGTCCTCGCCGGCGAAAGCGCCGCCGGCGGCGGCGTCGGCGAGCTCGGCAAACACCGCGTCGATCCCTTCCTCGCCGAGCGCCATGATCGCCCTCAAATCGCTGGTCGCCGCGAACCTTTCGGCCATTCCGCGAAGCCAGCCCTGCATCCGATCGCGCGCCGCCCGCCCGATCTCGCTCACCCGCCGCTCGGCCTCGACCAGCGGCACCAGGTCGCCGGCCAGCTGCGCATTCTTCAGCGCCGTGCCGATCCTCTGCTCGCGCAGATGCTCGACCCGCTCGTCGGACAGGGCGCTGGCACTCGACGGTGATGGCGCGCTTTGTGGCCGCTCCTCGAGCGGCAGGACCGCCGGCGGCTCGATCGTCGTTGGCACGGCTGACCCGCCCGGCGGGCGCCCGCGCATCGGGTCGACCCGGGCGTTGATCCGCGCGTCGCTCCTCGCCACGTCGACCTTGATCCGGCCATCCGCTGGATCCTCGGCCATCACCAGCAGGTTCTTTTTCTTCCATCCGGTCACCGCCGGCTTGGACACGCCGCGATGACGCGCGAACTCGGCCTGCGTCATCAGCTGCACGATCACTTCTCCGCTATTGCCGGTCGGCCTCCTCTTCGCGGCGGACCAGCGGGCGCGCCGCCTCGGCCGCCAGGGCGATCATCCCGCAGCCGATCATCGCGATGATGACCAGCAGCACGACCCATCCGGCCAGGCCGGCGATCGCAGCCGCGGCGATCGCGGCCGCTACGGCGGAGGCCACCAGGCGCTGCTTGCCGGTCATTCGGCGCTCCTTGTCGAAATGGGGGAGCGGTCATCGCGGGCAGCTCTCCCGCTCTCGCTCCCCGCTTCCGGTGCATCCTCGAGCTGAGACGCCCGGAAACTGAACTGGTCGCAGGGGCCGGATTTGAACCGGCGACCTCCTGGTTATGAGCCAGGCGAGCTACCGCTGCTCTACCCTGCATTGAAATCGTGGGGCGTAGGAGACTCCAGCGCTGCGTCCGTGCGCCCGCTGGCTGCTAATCCTCGTCACTTCCCGCCCTTTCAGGGCCGCCCCGTCGATCGATCTTTTGGGGAGGCCGCCCGGCCTCCCCGCGGCCACCGGCGTCAGCCGCCGGCGCGCCGCCCCTTATCCCTTGTGCCGTGAACCGCCTGAACCGGCATCGTTCACAAAGTTCAAAATCCGTGAAGGGGCCTGAACGCTGAAATTCCGCGCCCAGCGCCACCGCATTGGCGGGCGGCCCCAGGAAGGACCCGCGACCCCTCCCCCTCGAACGCAACGACGCCCGGCTGGCGGGTGGCCTGCCGGGCGTCGGTGCGCGCAGCTCTCGCGAGTATGACGAAGATCTACGCGAAACGGGCTGGGTGGCGGAGAATTTTATTTGCTGGGTGGCGCATCTGACCCTCTTGACAGGCCACCTACGCGGATTTCCGCCGATTGAGCGCATTGGCGACCTTGGTGATGGCCTGCGAATAGCGCCAGCGCAGCCCGTCCGGGCCTGGACGGCCGCGGCCGAGCGACCGCCAATAGCTTTCCCAGGGGAACGCCCGCGCCCCTCGGGCGAGAGCGGTCAGCACCGCCATGACCAGCGGGCGGTCGCGATCGGGGACGAAGGCGATCCAGTCCGACGCTTCGGTCATCCGCCCGATCTCGGCGCGGCCGAGCGGCAGGCGTCGGGGTGCCTCGGCCTCGACGTCAATCAGCGCGCCCCAGGCCGCAAGGTCGCGGCGGTCAGCGCAATAGCTGCGCCAGATCGAGCTGATCCGCCCGCCGAGCGAGAAGCGCGCCTCGATGTCCGGCGCCCGGCGCCACAGCCGCATCGCCTCGACCAGGCGCTCCTCGACAGCCTCGAAGGTCCAGAAGCCGGGAGGAACGGCACCCTTCCGGCACTGGAAGCCTTGATCATCGACCCTTCCGCCACTTTCGTTCACATAAGCCATTGAACTATCCTCTGAAATTAACTCCACTGGAAAGGTTGGAAAGGTTGGAAGCTTATTTGAGAATGTTTCTACGCACATGCCTGCGCGCATGTGCGCATGTCCGGCAACATCTCGGCAAAGCTTCCAACCCTTCCAACTGCGCGGATTTCCGCCGTTTCTGCCTTCCGGTGACCCTTCCACCACCTTTCCAGTCCGGAAGGGTCAGAAGGGAAGATCATCGTCCTCCGCCGTTGCCGGTCGCTCGGCCGCGGCCGGTGGCGGCCACGGCGGCTCGGCCGACAAATCGTCGGACAGCAGCTGCACGCGGCCCTCGGAGTCGACGAAGTCGCTCACCTGCCGGATCAGCTTGAGCCCTTCCCAGCGCATTCCGTCGCTCCGGGTCTTGGTGAAGCCCTTGTCGATCATCGCGTCGGAGAAGCCCTTCTGGCTCCACTCCTTCTCGCCGGCGGCCTTGCACCAGGCGGCGAACACCTCATGCAGCTCGGACGACTTGACGCGGCTGCCGGCCTCGGCCTCGGTGCACAGCGCGAGGAAGCGGGCTAGCGGGTCCGACTGGTTGCGATAGTCGGCCGTCGCCATGGTGACGCCCTCCGGCTCGACGAAGCCATGCTCGAGATAATCGGTGAGGCCGGCGACGAGCCGGGCGAAGACGCCGGCGAGCTCGGCCGCCTTGATCTTGTCGAGCAGCTTGGTGTCCTTCCGCGGCCATTCGGCGCAGGGGAAGGCGTCGCGGTACGGATCCTCGTCGGGCTTCTCGATGTGGCGCCGCCAAGGCACGAGTCGCATGCGCCCCCAGATGCCCTCGTCGGTGTCGGGGATCGACGGCTTGCTGTTGCCGCTCATCAGCAGCTTGAAGCGCGGCAGGAGGTCGAAAAAGCCGCGGTGCAGCGCCCGCACGCTCATCGGCTCGCCGCCGGTCGCGGCCTTGATCAGCGCCGAGTTGAGCTTGGCCCCGCGCTCGGGCTCGGAGGCGCGCAGCATGCGCACCCCGCCGAGCTTGGCGAGGTCGGGAGTCGCCGCGTCGCCGCGCTTCTTGATACCCTGGTCGAGGAAGCTCTCGATGCCGATCGTGCCGGAATAGTCGCCGAGCGCCGAGCACCAGCTGTCGATCGTCACCGACTTGCCGTTGCGCCCGCGGCCATAGTTGAACCACAACAGATGCTCGCCGGTGTCGCCCGAGCTCGAATAGCCGCCGATCTGGTGGACATAGCGCCGAACCGCCGGGTCCGGCTGCGCCCAGGCGATCATCGAATCGTACAGCGGCGCCGGCGCCTCGCGGTCATAGTCGACCGGCGCCAGGCGGGTGATCAGATCGTCGCGGCAATGCGGGTCGAGGCGCACCGCCGCCTTGCGGCTGCCGTCGGGCAGGGTTTCGAGCGCGAAGCGCAGCGTGCCGTTGAGGCAGTTGACCGCCATCTGCTCGCAGTCGAATAGCTCGATCGGCACGGTCAGCCAGCGCCGCGCCAGCGCGCCGATCGCAGCGGGCTTGCCGGCGACCTCGCAGGCCCTTCCGAATATCGCCAAAGCTTCCGAATAGCGGATGAACGACCTGCCTTTGGGCATCCAGTAATCGAGCGCAGGGGGATTGGGCGGCTCCCCGTCGGCGATCACTTCGTGCTCGCCGCCCTTGGGCCCAACCACTTTCACCAGATCCCACTTCGTACCGGTCTCGCGGATGCGTTTCGCCTCGCGCTGGATCAGGCGCACCGTCTCGAACACCGCCGCGATCAGCTCGGCCGGCGGCGTGTCCTTGTCCTGGTCGAGCACCTTCCACCGGCGTCCGTCCCAGCCCAGCCAGCCCTTGGCGGTGGTGAAGCGGAACTCGGCGCCGAAGCGGTCGCGGAACCGCTCGGCGAGGCCGAAGTCGGTCAGCGGATGGCGGCCGCAGTCGAGGTCGAGCAGGGTCGGCCACGGATCGAAGCCGCGGGCGAAACCCTCGGCGATCGCGCGGTCCATCTCGGCGAGCGAAAGGCCCGCCGCCTCTTCCGCGGCCTTCCACAGCCGCTCGCGCGTGGCGCCGTCGTCGAGATGGCCGGCGGCGATGCGGCGGCCGCAGCCCCAGGCGATCGCCTTCAGCCCGTCGGGCGTCGGCTCATCGCCTTCGAGCCGCTTGTCCAGCCACGCCTCTGCGATCCGCTTGAGCCGGCACTCCTCGGCCTCGGTGAGCTCGCGAGGCGCCGCCGAGCCGCTCGACCGCCCCTCCCCCGGATGAACGACGTGCGGCGGACTTCCACCCCGGAAGGGTTGCCTCCCATGTTCCGCTTGCCGAGCGGCCGCGGCGGCGGAGGGCGGCGGGGCGCCGCCGGAAGGCCTGGAAGCCCCGGAACGGCCGCCGTTGCGCCTGTCCGCCCGGTCTCGGGCGGCGGCCGCGACCTCTGCGAGGTCGCGAGGGTTGTTCAATCCTGCGGACCAGCCGCTGTCGATCGTCGCCTGCAGCTGCCGGTCGTCGTCCCGGCCGGGATTGTCGCGCGCCGCCGCCTCGAGCAGTGAGCGGGTCAGCGACTCCTCGAGCGCTCCGCCGGCGACCAGGGCGGCGAGCTTCAGCGCGCTTTCGTTGAGCTGCGCGTTGCGCCGGCCGGAAGCCGCCGAGCGGACCGCCTGCAGCTCGCCGTCGAGCGCGGCGAGCGCATACTTGCGCACGGCATCGCCGGCCAACAAGGCGTCGGTCGTCGGCGACCCGGCAACCCGCGGGTGCGGCTCATTAATTTTTTGTCCGGAATGCAACGGCGCCTTGCCGCCGCGCTCCCGCAGAACGTCGAGCAGCGCCTGCGGCGCATGGGCGATTCCGCCGATCGGCTCCCTGCGGTGCCAGCGGTAGCGCAGCCCGGACTGCCCCTTGGCCGCGTTCGGCCCCATGACGCTCGGCGGAGCGATCACATAGCCGCCCAGCCCGCGCACGTCGACGTGATCGGGAAGGTTGCCGCGGTTGGTGATCGCCGGGCCGTCGTCGCCCTGCAGCAGATAGAGATGGACTCCGTCCGACGGGGTCAGCGCCGCCATCGATTCGGGCAGCCTGCAGCCGAGCTGCTGCTCGGTCTCGCGCTTCAGCCGCTCGAGCGTCCACACTTCGCCCGTGTCGGGATCCTCGCGCGGGTCGAAGTCGAGCACGAACAGGCGAAGCCCCGCCGGCTGCGCCTCGGTCTCGGTCCCCCTGGTCGGATGGCCGGTGGCCAGGCCGATCAGCGCGTGGGGCCAGCGCTTCCACCAGGCGGTGATCTGCTCGGGGTCGGTCGTCGCCTTCTTGACCCCGCCGGTGCCGCGCACCGGCTTGCCGTCCTCGCCCTTGTCGGCCGCCAGCAGCGGCTGCTTGTTGGCCGGGTTGCACGGGAACACCGGCCAGCCACGCGCGGCATAGCCGAGCGCCGCCTCGAGGAGCTCGGCCGAGGAGCCGGGCCCGGTCACCGCGGCGTCCACCAGCGCAACCAGCGGCCACCTATGCCGAGCGCGACATAGAGGCTGCGTGGCCTCCAGTCGTCCGTCAGCCGAACCGTAAAGGCGAGCCCCCGGGCGGCGCCTTCACGATAGGTAAGCCATCGATCGCCGTTGGCGGACCGCCAGCACTTCGTTAGCCCGGACGACCTCACCCGCGCCTCCCGCGGGCCTGGCGCGCGTCATAGGCCGGCAGCGCGTCGCGCAGCGCCAATATGTCGTCGGTGGTGAAGCTGGCGCGGATCCGCTTGCGGATCGCCCAGCCCTCCCGGCGGTCGACCTCGACCGCGCCGAGCGCGATCGCCTTCGCGCGGCGCGCCAGGCAGACGTCGTAATGGGGAAAGGACAGGGGCTGAAACCACTCGCGCCTGAGGCCGATCCGCGCCGCCATCACGTGCAGCTCGGCCAACCGGTCGGCGAACATGTGGCACATCACCATCCGGCCGAGCCGGTTGCGCTCCTGGTCGACATAGACGGTCATGTCGGCATCTCAGGCTGGTTGGCGAGCTCGAGGAGAACGTCGGCGTGACACTCGCCATCCTCGGGGTACAGCGAGAGAGGGCACCAGCACGCAAGGTTCTTACCGCGCAGCTCCGCGCGCGCAGCGGCGACGAGAGCCTCATTATCCGGTGCGATCGCCTGGTAGAGCTTGAAGGCGTGGCGCTTGTCCTGAACAGGACGCCCGCCAGTGAAGACGCACGGCTTCCCTGGAACAAAAGGATTGCCCCACTTGGTCGATCGATCGACCTTCACCGTGTTGGGCGGCATCCGCCAGCCCTTCGCGCGGGACAGACGCACGCGCTGCGGCGGTGCACCACCGCCCGGCGGCTCGTCCGGCGCTGGTCCTCCCGTTGCCACGATCTATTCGACCCGCTCGTATCGCACGACCCTGCGGTAGCCGAGGCCGGCGGCGAGGTTGGTGCTGACCCGCATGGCGCCCGACAGCGCCTTCGAGATCTCGCTGTGATCGACGCCCAGCTGGCGGGCGAGGCGGAGCTGGTCGCCCCGCCGGCGGATCCGAGCGCTCAGCTCGATCACCATCTCCTCCTCCGAGAGGATCTCGGCGCCCTCGCGCTCCGCGCAAAGCGGCGGAACCCAGTCGTGCTTCATGCGACCGCCTTCAGCGGGTCGATGCCCGGCCGCATGGACGTGTCCGTCCCGCTGATTGCTAGATGCCAGTTGGCAAGCGCCGCGGCGGTGCTGATGGTGTGGTGCAGCGCCTTTTCGGTATCGCCGGCGACGTGCGCGCTCGCCGCCTTCTGCGCCAGGTAACCGACGAGCCAAAACCAGTCGAACGGCGTCTTGCCAGCGTCATGCTCGGCCCCCCATCTTTCGCGCTGATGGGCCGCCTCGAGTACGGCGCCCTTGGCGAAATTCTCGACCTCGGGAGAGTTAAGGATGGTCGCGAGCTCGGCCCGGGCGACCTTGAGCGCGTCGAGATGCCCCCGCTGATATTCGGTCTCCGGCGGATCGCCATCGTAAGTGGCGATCGCCTTCGCAAAATAGTCGTCGACAGGTCCCGTCACCTTACCCCTCCGCGTTGATGGTTGCGTCGAGCACGTCGAGCGCCGCCAGGCACAGCGCCGCGGCGGTCGCCACCCGGCGACGCGCGACCGGCAAATTGCGCCGCTCGGGCCCGGCGTTGATCACGTCGAGCGCCGACTGCAGCCGGATCCGCGCATCGTTGGCCAGCCAGCCGATCGGCAGGTCGAGGTCGCCCTCGAGCGTGTGGCCGTGCTTGACCATCTGCTCGAGCCGCAGCTCGAGCACCGACCGCACCGCCGGCCCCTGCAGGGCGGCGAGCAGCTCGCCGCGGCGCGCGATCGGCACGTCGGCCGCGCCGAACAAAGTCTGCGCCGCTTCGTCGACGGCCTGGTCGACCAGCGCCCGGCTGCCTTCGGGCATCGGCTCGGTCATCACGCCCCTCCCTTGGCCAGCGCATCGATTCCGGCGCCGATCACGCGGTGCCAGGCCTCGCCGAGCGCCACTCCCATTTCGCCAGCCAGCGCCCGTACCTTCGCCGACTGGTCGGGCCAGTCGCGCTGCGCGCGCTTGAGCAGCGAGGATGGATTGACCAGCTCGTCGAGCTCGCGCTCGAGCTTGCGTTCGCGCTCGGCCGCCTGCTCGGCCTTCATTTCCGCATCGACCTCGCGGCCGAGCTCGAGGATCCGCGCCGCCAGGGACTGGCCGGGCCGCCGCGTTCGCCGCGCCTCTTCGGCGCGCTTCTGCTCGCGCTCGATCCGCTCGCGGTTCGCAGCGCAAAGATCGATCGAATGCTCCTCGCGGACCTGCCGCATGCTTGGCGGAAGCCCGGCCGCGGCGCGGCGATCGCGCGTTATCGGAGCGGCGGCGCCGGCAGGCGGCGCCGCGATCCCCCGGGCGATCAGTGTGCGCACCTTTTCGACCGTCTCGGGCTTTGGAAACTTGGCCCGGCCGATCATTTGCACGGCGCCGCTCGTTGCGTTCAGCGCAACACTGAAGCGGTAGCGGTTGAGCCCGGGATTGGCGGCGATGAAGGCGTCGATTTCGGCCAGCAGCTGCTCGCTGGTGACCCGCACGAGCGAACCGCTCGGCCCCCTGTCGAACGCAGCCGGGGCGACGGCGTCGCAACGCGAAGACGACGGGCCGGAAACGGCGGAACCGCCAGCCTCCGGCCCGCCGCTGCTGGAGTCCTTGGTCGCCTCCTCGGCGCCCGCCCCCGGGCGTGCGTGATCGCCCCTCTCCAGCATCTCGATCCTATCGCCCAGCCAGGCCTCGGCCTTGCGGATGGTCTTCGCCATCGGCGCTCGGTCGCTGCGGCCCTTGAGGCTCGCCAGCTGAGACGCATGCCCGAAGATCGCCTTGCTTGCCGCCGTGCGGGAAACGCCGCGCCGGTCGGCCTCGGCGCACAGCCGGGCATGGAGTTCGTCGCAGGTCAGCGCCGCCGCCGAACGCGCGCCTGGCACGGCGCGGCCCTCGCTCGCCGGCGGCCGCAGAGTGTCAGGGTCGAGGCTGCCCTCGGCGATCATCGCCTGGACCAGGGCGACCGCGACCGACTGAGTGGCCGCGATCTCGCGCGCCATGCGGCCGATCGGCAGCTTTTCGCCCGGCGGCAGCGCCGCGATCAGCCTGAGCAGCTTGCGCTTGTCCGCGCTCATGACGCGCCTCTCTCGCCGAACAGTCCGTCCGCAGGCGTCGGTTGCGCCTCAGCCAGCCGCTGCGGATAGTCCCCAGGCCGCTCGAGCGCCTTGCGGCACGGCGAGATCCATTGCAGCGAAGTACCGCAGCACGCATGCTCCCAGACGAGCCAGCAATACGCGGTCGCGGTGGATCCGTCGGGCGCCAGGCGACCCTTGTGCATCACCACCCGCTCGCTGAACTGCAGGATCGTCGTCGGTGGACGCCTCGAGAACAGCCGCTCGTAGCGGCCGACGCCTTCGAGGAAGGCCGAGCGCACCAGCATCGCGCAGCCGAGGTCGCTGAGCTCGAGTGCCCGGTCGATGAACTGCTCGGCGAGGCGGAACGGCGGGTTGGTGATGGTCCAATCGGTGCGACAAAGCTCGGCAGCCGCGCCGAACAGATAGTCGCGCACCGGGAAGAAGATGCCATAATCATGCACGTCGCTCGCCAGGACCGTCCCGAAATATTCCTCGGGCGGCTCCACCATGTGGCCGCGATTGGCGGCGGGCTCCCGGCAGCTTTGCTGGCGGAGCGCAGGGTGGAACTCCTTCAGCCACTCGCAGAGCGCCCGAGTAGCCCACGGCGGTGTCGGGAAATCATCAAGCGAGTCGCTGGGCTCGGATCGCTGCTGCATGACCGCGCTGGACCGGTTCTGACTCATGGCGCGCCGCTCCCGGCGACGTCAGGGCAGGCGTCCGGATGAACGACGAAGCCCTCGTCGGTGAGCTCGGCTAGCCCCTCTATGTTGCGGCCGCAGCGGCCGCAGCAGGAGACCGCCGAGCTTCCGGGCACCGCGTCGAGCAGTGGCTGAACAGCTGCGCGATGGTCGAAGAGGCGGACCGCGCCGGTCATAATTGCCCCGTCGCAACGCCGCCGAGCGTCCGGTCTGGACCGCGTCGGATGAATTCCGGCTCGACGACGATTTTGGCGTCTCCTGCAGCGACCGCCGCCAGCCTCTCTTCGAACGTCCGCGCCCTGGACGCTTCGCCCCGCGCCTTACGTTCGGCTGCCTGCTCGCGCTCGAGCTCGGCGCGGGCCTGCTCCGGTGCCATCGTCCGGCAAAGCTCGCGGAACCGGTAAATCCCACGCGCCCCGCCCGGAACTTCCTGGACCCGGGCCTCGGCCATCAGCTGCCGGCGATTGCGGCCGCTGCGCCAATCGGCAGCCGGCAGGGGCAGTCCCTGGCTCGCCAGTTCGGCTTTGAGCGCATCGCGGATGCGATAGGCCGACGAGCCGCCGATCACGGCGATCTTCGCCGCCCGGCGCACGGGCACTCCCTCGAGCAGCAGTGTCTTCAATCTCTCGACGGACTCCGGCGGGATCATCCGCGCGCTGTCCTTGTGCACGCGCCGCCGCCCGTCCCGGTCGCAGCCGGGCAGGCGCTCGCCCTTGCGCTTCAGTCGCCGGATTAACTTGTCGCGGATCCGCAGGCAGTGGGTCCGCGAAACCCCGGATCGCGCCGAGATCTTGGCCGCACCGAAGCCCTCCATGTAAAGTTGCTCGACAAGGCGCCGCTGGTCCTTGGTGATGGCGGCCCCGGAGTAGCGCACCCCGCCCCCGGGCGGCGGCAATGGCGCCTTCCCGTTTGCCTTGAGATAGGCCTCGTAGCGCCGCCGTTCGCGGGTGATGGTGGCAGCGCTGACGCCGCAATAGACTTGAATGTCGCGGTGCTTCAGCCCCTTGCGGAGCATCAGCCGGATCCGCTCGATTCCGGCTTCGGTGACTTTGCCGTTGGAATCGCGCTCGATCGGCCGATGCCCGGCGGCCAGACACTCCCCGTGCAAGACCGCGTTCGTTGCCGCAGCTTCGCACATGCCGAGCTCGCGCCCGATCGCAGCATAACCAAGCCCAGCCTGGCGCAGTTCTAGGGCCTTGATCGCGACCTTGCGATAGAAGCCGACGCGCACGGGACGATGCTTTGAAACCAAGCCGAGTCGGTTGGCCTTGACGTAGATCGACTGTCGGGCGCGATCAGGCAGTTGCGACAACGCCGCCTCAAGCCCGTGCTCGACATAGACGGTGCGCAAAATCGCAATCTCTTCGACCCGCCAATGCGGCTTTCTGCCGATTCCGGTCGACGCACCGCCGCCGCCGGCGAAATTGTCGACGACAATACCCTTCACAGCCCCGCTCCGCGCAGCCGGGTGAGCAGGCCGAACGACACCGCGTCGTCGGGCGAATGCTCCGCCCGGGCGCGCCGGCGGCGCAAGCGCTGAAGGAGCCGCCTCATTGCATCGCGCCCCAACGCTGCAGCCGTGCCCGGTGGCGGGCGCGGTGCTCGGCGTAGCGGCAGCGCCGCTCCTCCATGTTGAGGTCGCCATTGTCGATGTGCCGGCGGGAATGGACGGTGACGACGGTCGTCCCGTCGAGCACCAGCTTGGCGGTCGCCGTCCTGACCACCGTCGCTCCGAACCGCGCCGCGGCCTCGACCCCGCGCTCGGCCGAGGCGATCGCCGCATAAGCGGTCGCCCGATCGACGTGCGCGACCCGCTCGATGTAGCGTTCGATCGCATGCTCGGTGATGTGGATCATGACAGCATGCTCGCCATCCGGAGCTGCGCGCGCACTCGCGGCGCGCTCATTCGGAGCCAGCCCTTCGTCGGCCGAAGGGTCACGTACCCGCCGTCCTGAAAAACAATGGTCGGCTGCTCCCGCGCGGGCCACTTCTCACCAGTGCGGCGACAACGGGCGCGCTTGAGCTTGCGGCAAAACGACGTCATGTAACCCTCCGGTTTTCCAGCTTCGTCTCGACCAGGTCGATCGCCGTGCCGACCGTCTCGCAGAAGGCGACTTCGCGGTCGGTCAGCTTGATCCCGAACTCGTCCTCCAGCGCCATCATGACCGCGAGCTTGTCGAGGATGCCACCCTGCCGGCCTGCTGGGGGCAGGCCGGGTGCCGGCATGGCGCCGAGGTCGGCGACGAACTCGGCATTCTCGGTGACCCGGCTGCCGGGGCAGCGCAGCTCGCGGACCAGCACCGTCCGGACCCGGCGGGCGATCTCCTCGCGCCTCATTGCCCGGACTCCGCTGTCTCTTCCTTCGCGCGCAGGTCCTCGAGATAAGCGTCCAGATCGGCCGCCCATCTATTGTGGTCGATGCTGCCGTCCTCATCAGTGACGATGATGTGGCCCGATGAATAACCGCCGCTGACGCTGGTCCGAGGCAGACGCTTGTCGCTGAGGCACATCTGGGTCGTCAGGTTGCGCAGGTGGCCGTAGAGGTCGTCCCAGCTGTCGGCCTGGATCTTGGCGAGCATCACGATGCGACGCCGGGGCTTTTCATCCATCATCGCGCATCGCCTCCGGCAAAGCGGTTTCGCGGCCCGTGGCGACGACCGTCACCACCCGATATTTGGGATCGCCGGCCGCCGGCACGACCCGGCTCGCCACCAGCCCGGCGGCGACCAGCTTGCGCAGCGCCCACTTGACCTGGTCGCGGCTGACCCCCAGCGCCTGGGCGAGCGCGCTGTCGCTCGGGCAGCGCTCGCCCCGCCGGGCGGTCGCCTTGAGCAGCAGGAACAGCCCCGACATGATCGCGTCGAGGTCGATCGCCGTGTCGCGCCGCGGCCGCGGCGGCAGCGCCACGCGCACCCGGTTGCGGATGATCACATAATCGAACGCCCCGTCGTCGGCGCGGTAGCGGCGGTGATGAACCTCCTCGCCGTCGATCAGGCCGCGCACCCGCGCCGCCAGCTCGGTCGCGACCAGGTACGGGCCGTGGGCATAGGTCAGCCGGTCGCCGGGCTTGCTCGAGCGCAGCCATTCGCCGAGCCGGTCGAGCGTGATGCTGTAGCTTTCGGACCGGCGGCGGTGCAGCGGCGTGGCACTGCCCATTCCTGCGCTCGAGCGGCCGTTCGGACCTGCTGGGGGCAGGTCCGCTTGCGACCGCTCCCCCGGACCGCCCGTGCTCGGAATCCCATTGCTCATTCCTGCGCTGCGACGATCCCCCGGATCGTCACTGCTCATTCCTGCGCCATAGCCCTGCCCCGCAGGCCCATTGCTCGGAATCCCCCCCATGAACATCTATCCCCCTGCGTCGATCGTGTGGACGGCGAGCGCGCGCATCCGCGCGACCTGTTCGGCGAGCTCGTCGAGCTCGCGCACCAGCTGGTGCTGGCGGATCTCGTCGGCGGTGACCTCGCCCGGGCTGTCCGGGTTGCCGATCGCCTCGCACACCCGCCCGGCGACGTCGCCGAACTCCTTGGCGATGCGCCGCAGCGAGCATCCCCAGGCGCCGCTCGGCTGCAGCTGCGGCAGCGGCACCAGCATCATCCCGCGCCGGCGGGCGAGCCAGCGGGTGACGTGCGGAGCGCCGGCCGTGCCGACGGTTCGCTCCTCGAGGCAGTCGATCACGTCGACCGGCGCGAAGTCGCCGGTGTTGCGGTGGCCGTAATCGGAAATGCGCTGCTGCGACTTGCCGGTCTCGGCCGCCGCCGCCACCTGGCCGCCGAAGGCGGTGACCAGCTCGGCGAAGGCGAGCTTGCCGGCCTGCAAATGCGGCGGATGCGTAAGTTCGCGCTGGCTGCTCATGCCGCCTTAGCCGGCGGCGAAGTCGAACAGGCCGGGCTGGCCGCTGGCATATTCGACGGTTCGCTGGTCAGCGAACAGGTCGACGGCGAAGCCCCGGAAAAAGGGCCGTGGCTGTCAGCCTCCTGTGAGGGAAGCGGACTGTCCGGGGGACAGGCTGAACCCGCAATAGCGGCGGTATCGTCCGGCGATTTACTTGCGGACGCGTCATGATATTCGTCGCTATCGGCGGAATCATGACGAGGCAGCTCGGCAACGACCTCAGGCGGCCAGAAATCCTCCGGGCGCACTCGGGCGCCCCGCGAGGCGGCGGCCTTGATGATCTTGGGCCAGTGATCGGAGTGAATGCTGCCGCGGTTGCGCCACTGACGAACCGTGACACCGGTTTCGCCGATGTCGGTGGCCATTGCCTCGGCATTGCCGTCCCAGACGTCGAAGATTTTTTGAAGGTGATGTGACATGCTGTCGCACAATACGCTGTGTATCGAAGCTGTCAATACCCCTTGTATCGCTACAGGCCGTATTGATGCGGCCATGCCATCGACCGACCGTTCCGATCGCCTCAGGGATGCACGCCAACGGGCGGGCTTCAGCAGTGCCGCCGAGGCCGCGCAAAGGTTCGGATGGTCGGAGCCGGCCTACAGGCATCATGAAAACGGCACGCGCAATTTCGGCCCGGATGCGGCGCGGCGATATGGAAGAGCGTTTCGGGTGAAACCGGGCTGGCTGCTGGGGCTGGAATCCGTTGCCGACGCGCCGTCGTCGGAACCCGAAGGGTCAGTGGAACTGGTCGTCAACGGCGCCGTGGCTGCAGGCGTGTGGCGCGAATCCGAAAGCTGGGACGACGAGCGGCGGTTCGTCATTAAGCTCCCCTCCCCGATCCCAGGCATTCGCCGCTTCGGATTGCTGGTTGAGGGTTTTTCGATGGACCAGGTCTATGAGCCCGGGACGGTGCTGGACTGCATCTCGACCTTCCATGATCCAGCGCATCCAAACGGCGTGCCGCCCAAAGATGGCGACCACGTCATCGTCGAACGGATCCGCCCTGACGGGCTGCGCGAGCTTACGGTCAAGGAATATCGCGAGGAAGGAGGGCGGCTGCTGCTGGTGCCGCGGTCGAGCCGGCCAGAGTTCAAGCCGCTCGAATATCCCGGCCCTGACCGGGAAATCGATCCAGCAACTGGCGAGGTCGTTCGAATAATCGGCTTCGTCGTCGCGCCCTACCCGCCTCGCGCGATCGAGCTGCTCCGCCGCACTGGCCTGGTCGAGCAGGAACCCAGCCGTTGAGATTGCTGCTCCTGACCTTGGCTTGCGCTTCGACTGCTGCTCTTTCTCAGCGGGTCGACACCCCGCGGTCCGAACCTGCGGCCGAGCTTCTCGCACGCGCCGTTCCGGTGACCAGCGGCGATGTCGAAGACCGTCCATATCGAGTTGTCAGCCGGGTCGAAACCTTCGTCGGCAAGCCTCTATGGCGCAAGCCGCCGTCGGAAGAAAAGGTATTCAAGGAGCTGTGGGAACGGGCTCGCCGAAGCGGCGCCGATGCAGTCGTTCGGGCGAGCTACGGCGCGCCCCAGTGCGAGTTTTTTCGCAGCTGCGGCGGGCGACAGGCGAGCGGTGACGCGATTCGCTTTCTGACCGTGGAAGAAGCCGCCCAACTGGGAGAGCGCGGCCAATGAGGGGCGCAGCCGGATTGGGGTTGGCCATACTCGCAGGCTGCTCGCAGCAACCGCCGCCGGAGTCGTCGCTTGAGCGCGCCGAGCGGCGCTACGACTTTGTGTATGCCCGCAATGGCTCGGCAAGCGACCTCTGCCCCTTGGCCAGGGCCGGGCGGGACGCGGCGATCGACGAGGCCAAAGAGACCGGTTACCTGCTCTGGCAGAGCAGAGTCTCGCTTCACTGCGACGCCGGGATACGCTGACGATACAGGCTGTATTGACAGGTAAACGATACAACGCGTATTGACCGCCTCCTCAACAGGAGGCTGCTCATGCTCTCACCCGAAACCCCCTTCCCCCAGGTCGGCAGCTACGCGCTCTACCATGACGACGCGCTGCCGATCGACAATCGCTCCTCGGAGCTCGTCCGGATCCTCGAGAGAGCCGGCGACTCGGTCCTGATCGCCTTCCCGCTGCGCCAGGGCGCCGCGGGCAACAAGCGGGTCGCGCTGGCCGAGCTGATCGACGGCACCCCCCTCGACCGCGACGCGGCGCGCGAATTGCACGACCTCGACCGCCAGCTCGCCGGGCGCGTCGACGGCGCGGTTGGTGTGGATGGCCGTCGCATCAGGCTGACTCCGCGCCAGAAGGAGCTCGGCAAGCGCCGCGACGCGCTCAAGGCGCGAATGATCTGGGCGCCGATCCTCGCCACCCGGCTGACCGAGCTCGCCGCTCGCCAGCGGAGCGAGGCAAGGCGGAGGGCGGCATGATGAGTGCCGCCGCCAAGCCCCGCCTGCGGGCGGTGGACGAATCGCCGAACCCCATGACTGCGGAGGCCATGCTCCGGCAGCTGGTGCCCGAGCTCGATCGCGCCGAGTCGGTCGCCAGGCGGCTTCGCGCCATGATCGATGCCCAACGGCGGCGACTCGCCGACGAACGCGGAGTCGCCTTCATCCGGCCCGAGCATGTACGGCGGGAGTTCGAGTCGTGAGCGCCGCGCGCGGGCCGTCGGCCAAACCGCCGAGCACGGCGCCCGGGCAGCGCGAGCGCTTCACCATGCGGCCGAACGGGACGTCCCCCGGACGCCCCTACTGCCGCATTGGCGATTACTGGCCCGACCCGCTGGCGCAGCTCGCCGCGGCCGAGGAGGCGGCGGTGCCATCATGGCGCGAGGTCGTCGCCGAGATCCGCGCCGAGCCGCTCAGCCACGCGCTGGTCGCGCTCGCCGCCGTCGTCTTCTGGACCCTGCTGCTGGGTGCGCCGCTGCTGGTCATGGACTGGCTGCTGTGAACTCCACGCGCAGCACGTCCGGGGGACGCGAGAGCATGGAGTTGCCAGTTCTCGGCTTCCTGTCGCCGGCGCTGCGCTCCGCGCTCGCCGAGGCCGCGCGGTTCGAGGCCGACCGCCGGGCCGCAAGCTATCCGCGCGCGGTGCGCGACGGCAAGCTGGGCGACGATGAGGCGCATCTCGACTGGCAGGCATGGCTGGCGATCGCCGGATGGCTGCGCGACGGCCGAAGCGAGCTGATCGGCAATCCCGGCGGCGCCGCTCCCCGGGACGGGGAGGGGGACCGAGAAGCGGGGGCCCAGGCGATCATCGACTGGCCATTGCTCGAGGAAGCGGCGGCGAGGGCTCATGACCGGCTCGAGTCCAAGGCGCGGGCGATCGACGTCGCCAGCGACACCGGCAAGGCCGAGTTCGAGAGGCTTCGCCTGCGCGCCGACCGGATCTTCGCCATCCGCCACTACGTCGCCCGACAGCGCTTATGGCTCGAGGAAACCAACCGGCAGATTCGGGCGCGGGAGGTCGCATGATGGCTGAAAAGACCCAGATTGAGTGGACGGATTCGACCTGGAACGTCGTCAACGGCTGCTCGGTGGTCTCGCCGGGCTGCATCAATTGCTATGCGATGCGCCTTGCCGGAACGCGGATGAAGCACCATCCGAGCCGCGCCGGGCTGACGCAGAACAGCAAGGCGGCGCCGGTGTGGACCGGCGAGGTCCGCTTCAACGACAAGGCGCTGCTCGATCCGCTGCGCTGGCGCCGCCCGCGCCGGATCTTCGTCTGCGCGCACGGCGATCTGTTCCACGAGGCCGTGCCCGACGAATGGATCGACAAGGTGTTCGCGGTCATGGCGCTGGCGCCCCGGCACCAGTTTCAGCTGCTGACCAAGCGGCCCGAGCGGATGCGGGCGTATCTTACCGCGACCGAGTTCCCCGGCGGCGAGGAGGGTGGTTTTGTTATTGACCGCGCTCACTGGCTGCAGAGCGTGTGTGAGCAGCTTGGCGGGGACGGCATGGCGGTTGCCCGCTGGCCGCTGCCCAACGTCTGGCTCGGCGTCAGCGTCGAGGACCAGGCGCGCGCCGACGAGCGCATCCCGATCCTGCTCGACACCCCCGCCGCCGTCCGCTGGCTGTCGTGCGAGCCGCTGCTCGGGCCGGTGGATCTTCGCCGCCTTTCGACGTTCCGCTTCCGCGGGGCCGAAGTTTTGGACGCCCTCACCGGCACACTCGAAGGCATGTTTGGCGACCATTGTGCGAGGCAACTGCCCAGCATCGACTGGGTCGTCGCTGGCGGCGAAAGCGGCCCCGGCGCTCGGCCGATGCACCCGGACTGGGCGCGATCGCTGCGCGATCAGTGCGCCGGCGCCGGAGTACCGTTCCTGTTCAAGCAATGGGGGGATTGGGCTCCCTGCGAAAGCCTCAACGGCACCGAACGCCCGGGCGAGTTTCCAGCGATGAAGGTCGGCAAGAAGCGCGCCGGGCGCCTGGTCGACGGCCAGCTTCACGACGCCTTTCCGGGATGAGGAAGATTCGCCTCGGGCGATTCCAGCTGCAGGAACTGCGGCTTTGCGCAGGTGAGCCGCAGCGGCGCAGCGCGGGCAATCCGACCATGCGTTCGCTGGCCGGATATGGCTTCGTCGAAAGCCGGCAGCATGTCAGCGCGAGGACCGGGATGCCGACGGTCGACCGCCTGTTCACCGCGACCGATGCCGGGCGGCGCTATCTGGCGGCGGCCAGCCAGTGAAGGCCGCCGAGCGCTTGGCCGGCCGAAACCCGCCCGAGCTGCTCGAGCTTGTCCGGGCCCTTGCGCGGGCGGATGCAAAAGAAGATTATGGGCGAGCCGTCCGCCATCAGGAGCCCCGCCATGACCAGCGCTGAAGCTGACAATTCTCCGCATCAGAGCAGCTGCAAGCACGACATGGTCGAGGTCACGACGGTGCGCGATTCGGTGCGGAAGTTCCGCTGCGCCAAGTGCCGCGGAGAGTTCGGGATGATCGAAACGGGCCATCCCCTGCCTCGACCGTCTCGCCAGCAGCCCAACCTCGGCCACTCGATCGCCGTCAACTCGCCGCGCTGACATGCGCGCGCTGCTCTACGCCCGCTATTCGACGACGCTGCAGTCGTCGCTGTCGATCGACGACCAGCTGCGGGTATGCGCGGACCTCTGCGCCCGCCAGGGCTGGACGGTCGCCGGCCAGCATTGCGATGCGGCGATCTCCGGCGCGGTGCGCGATCGCCCCGGCCTCAACGCCTTATTGAGCGACATGACCACTTTGGCCGCCTCCCCGGGAGGCGGCGGCGTGGTCATCGTCGCCGAATCGCTCGACCGCCTCAGCCGCGACCAGGAGGACATCGCCGCCATTCACAAGGCGGTGCTCTATGCCGACGCGCGCATCTGGACCCTGTCGGAAGGCGAGGTCGGCGAGCTCCATATCGGCCTTCGCGGGACGATGGCGGCGATGGTCCGCAAGGACACCGCCGACAAGGTCCGGCGCGGGCTGACCGGACGCGCGCTCGCCGGGATGAACCCGGGCGGCATGGCCTATGGCTACCGCAAGGTTGCGCGGTTCGACGATCGCGGCGAGCCGGTCCGCGGACTGCGCATGATCGACGAGGACCAGGCGGCGGTCATCCGGCGGATATTCGCCGAGTTCGCGCAAGGGCTGAGCGTCCGGACGATCGTCGCCCGGCTCAACGCCGAGGGCGTGCCCGCCCCGACCGACGGCCGCTGGCGGCTGAGCACGGTCCACGGCGACCCGAAGCGCCGCAACGGCATCCTCCGCAACGACCTCTATCGCGGCCAGCTGGTCTACAACCGCACCCGTCGGATTCGCCACCCGGTCACCCGCCGGCGCGAAATCCGGCTCAACCCGGAAAGCGAATGGATCCGGGTCGACGCGCCCGATCTCCGGATTGTCGGCGACGAACTATGGGAAAGCGCGCACCGGGTTCTGCGCCGCTACAGCGGCGCGATCGCGAGGGTTGGTGTGCGGCCGCGAGAGCGCCGGCCACAGAAATTACTTTCGGGCAAGGCCTTCTGCGGCATCTGCGGCGCGACCTGGCGGATCGTGTCCGGCGGCAGGCGCATGGGCGGCCGCTGGGGCTGCGCGGCGCACCACGACGGGCGCAGCTGCTCGAACGGGCGGACCATCACCACCGAAAGCTTCGAGCGGAGAGTGCTGAAAGGGCTGTCGGAGAAGCTGCTCGATCCCGAGCTGGTCGCCGCTTATGTCGAGGAATATCGCCGCACCTGGGCGGAGCTGGCGGCGGGAGCGCGCAAGGACCGCAGGCAGCTCGAACGGCGCAGGGCGGACGCCGAGGCGCGGATCGAGCGCTATGTGCGCGCGCTGGGCGACGGCAAGCTCGACGTCGACACGGTGGCTGTCGCCGTCAATGAGGCGAAGGCCGAGCGCGACCGCGCCGAAGCCGAGCTTCGCGAGATCGACGCCGAGAAGGTGGTGGCGCTCCACCCCGGGCTCGCCGATCGCTACCGGCGCCGGGCGGCCGACCTGGTCGACTCGCTGGGGCGCGACGACGCCATTGCCGCCAGGGAAGCGGTGCGCGCGCTGATCGACCGGATCGTCGTCACCCCGAAAGCGGGGACGATCGGCACCGACATCGAGGTTCACGGCCTCTTGTCCTCGGCCGTCGCCATCGCCGGCGGCAAGCTGCCCGAGTGTACTGTTGCGTTGGTGCCCCTGGGGCGACTCGGACGCAACAGGACACTGCTCAAGATCGCCGTCTAGCGCGCTAGTCGCCGAGCGCGAGGCGCGGCTCGGCTTCGGGCGGGTCGAAGTTCATGATGATCAGCTCGGAGGCGTCGACGCCCTCGCCGGTCTTGGCGGCCAGCGTATAGACCGTGGCGACCTCGATCTGCCGGAAGCCGGCAAACGTCGCGCGGATCTCGGGCACGTCGTTGATCGACAGGATGAAGCGCCCGGCGATGCCCGCCAGCTGGTCGGCGAGGCGGGCGAAGTCGGACGGGCCGAACACTCCGGCGCCATAATCGTCCTCGCTGCCCCAGTAGGGCGGGTCGAGGTAGAACAGGGTGCCGGAGCGGTCGTAGCGGGCAATGAACTCGCCGAAGGCCAGCCGCTCGATCGTCACCGGCGCCAGGCGCTCGTGCAGATCCTCGAGCAACGGGCCGAGCTTGGTGACGTCGAATCGCGCCGGGCCGTCCATGAGCGTTCCGAAGTTGCGGCCGGTGACCTTGCCGCCGAACGCTAGGCGCTGGAGATAGAGGAAGCGCGCGGCGCGCTCGAGGTCGGTCAAAGTCGTCGGATCGACCCGCATCAGGCGCTCGAATCCGGCCCGGGTGGTGAGCTGGAAGCGCAGCATGTCCATGAAGGCGACATAATGGCGCTGAAGGATCCGGAAGAAGTTGGCGACGTCCTCGCTAATATCGTTGACGACCTCGCACTGCGGCCGCCGCGTGCGGCGCAGGAACACCCCGCCCATGCCGACGAAGGGCTCGGCGTAGCAGGTGCAGGGCGTGCGATCGATCAGCTCGACCAGGCGCTGGGCGAGATTACGTTTGCCGCCGATATAGGCGGCGACGGGGCGCACGGGGCGCACGGGTAACGAGTCCATAGGGATTGCCAGTTTAGAAGAACCCCGCCCGTAGCGCGGGTGCGGGGCGGCCAGCGTGGCCTGCTGCGTCGTGACCGGTCACCGCCGGTCGGCGTCCCCTGTTGGCGCAGGGGCGCCCCCGCTCGGCCCCGACTGCCGAGCGGGCGCAATCATCGAAGGGTCAGCGCCCCTCGCATTCGGGATAGAGCTGCGCCGGCGCCGGCGCCTGGCCGGCGCTGATTCGCAGCAGCGGATCGGCGCGCAGCATATAGGCGACCGCCTCGCACCATTTTGCCAGCAGCACGTCGGCCGCGGCCTGCAGGCTGTCCGGGCGCGTGGGCAGCGGAGCGGGAAGCGCCGGCACCTGCCCGGGCGCGATCGGCTGCACCGCCACCGGCACCTTCACTTGGGTGAACCGCTCCTCGACGACCGCCGGGCGCGTCGCGCAGCCGGCGAGCAGCCCGACCAGCACCAGCAGCGCCAGGGCGCCGAGGATCGGCCCGGCGAGGGCCTTCAACACATCGTCGATCACTGCCACGCCTCCTTCAATGCGGCCGAAGGCTCGCAAGCGGCGGCTGCGGGCAGTCCGGGGGACTGACCGGCAGGCAAGCTCCCCTGGGCGGCTCCAGCGCGCGCCGAGGCCATCAGTCTTTCCGAGGTCGCCAGCGCTGCTCCGGCGCGGGTGGCGGCCTTGAGCGACGCCTCGGCCGCCGCTTTCTGCTGCTCGGCCGTCTTCGCGCCGAGCTCGGCGACCGCCGCATTCTGCCGGGCGAGGCCGGCCTTGCATTCGGCGAGGCCGCTGCCTAGCAGCTGGATCTGCGCCGCCGTGTCGCGCCGGACCAGCTTGGGGTTGCTCGCGGCGGCCCTGGTCGCTTCGAACAGCGACTGAGCCTCGGCGTCGAACCTCTTGGCCTCGGCCTTCCAGTGGTTGCGACTCGACAGCAGGCCGAGCAGCGCCAGCGCGATCAGCGCGCCGCCGAGGATCTTCCACAAAAGCGCGTTGGCCATCGTCATGCCCTCCGGCAAAAATGCGTGTCGGCGAGCGGCCGCGCGCGGTTGGGCCAGCGCTGGATGGTGATCGCGGCGGCTTTCATGGTCGTGCCGATCGACGGCCCGCCGCTCATTCCCGGCTGCGTATCGGAGCCGACGAACTGCGCGCTGTTGTTTTCCGGGTGGCGGCCGAACGGGGAATGGATCATCGGCAGCTGGATCCTGAACCGGCCGCCCGTGAAGCCGAGCGCGAGATATTCCCCGCCCTTCTTGAGCGGGGAGCAATCCGCCTCGAGCTTCGCCGCCAGGACCGGCCCTTCGATCTCGGCCACGTCCAGCTGGTGATCCTCATAGACCGTCCGGACCGGAACGCCGTCGATCGAGCATTCGCCGAAGCGCGTGACGTGCGACGCGGTCGCATAGCGGCCCGACCCGAGATGAAAGGCCGTGCCCGCGGAATTGCCGCAGCGGACCATGACGGTCGCCGCCCAATGCTCCCCGTCGGGCTGCTCGGCCGCCGGAGCCGGATCTCGGGCTGCCGGCGGCGCCTCGCCGGCGTGGGCCGCCGGCGGGACCGTCGGCTGCGGGGCGGCGGCGGCGGTGACCGTCAGCAAGGCCAGCGAGATCGCCGCTGCGATGCGGAACGCGCTCACTTCAGCTGCTCGCGCACGGTCGTTTGCGGGTCGCGGCGGTCATATTCCGCCTTGCTCAGCAGCTTGCCGCTGATCGCGCAGCGGTAGCGCCACCGCGGCCGCGGCCGCGCCGTCTTTTCCTGTGCCATATCATCCCCCTCCATGCGGATTTTCGTCCGGCGCCAGCGTGACTTTGAGACCGAGCGCCGCGGCGACCCGCACCGTCGTCGTCAGGCCCGGCATCCGCGTGCCCTGCTTCGGGAAGGCGCGGTAAAGCACCACCCGGCCGACTCCGGACCGGCGCGCCGTCTCGCTCCACCCGGCCTCGACGATCGCCGCGCGCAGCGCGTCGCGGATCTTCAGCGCCGCGTTCGTCACGGCGCGCCAGCTTCGGGCGGTGAGGCGGCTCCGTCCTTGCCGACGGCGAATGCGCGGACCGCATCCTTGCCGCCGATAAAGAGCGCGCAGCCGGAAAACACCCACATCAGCGATTCGGCATAATCCTTGAGCGCGACCTCCTGGCCGATCGCCAGCTTGTAGAGCGCCAGCGCCGACACGCTCAGCACCGCCCAGGTCGACAGGATCCGCGCCAGGTCCCAGCCGACGTTGCCGACGCCCTTGAACAGATCGGCCGCAAAGGTCTTCACGTCACCAGCTCGTAATGCGGCCCGTCGATGAAGGCGGTCTTGCCCATGCCCCGGCGCCGGGCGACATAGGCGTTGACCGCCGCCTCGAGTCCCGCCGGAGTGTCGGGCAGGTCGGCGACCCTCCGGTCCCAGACCCCGCCCCAGATCATTGCGACCTGCTGCTCGCGCACGGCTGCAAACACCGCCGCGGCGATGACGAAGATCGGCTTCCACTCCCAGCGCAGCTGGCCGCCGATGAACGGCACCAGGTCGACCGCGTGGCCGAAGCCGTCGCCTTGGCGCAGATGCTTCGAGGCCATCGTCTTGCTGACCCCGCGCCGGACGAATTCGCGCTGCTGCGCGAGCGTGCGCAGCCCGTCATGGACCGAAAAATCCTGCGCCGTGATCGCAATCGCCCGTTCGACGACCGAGACCAGCCTCGGTTGCACGCCGACCAGCTTTGCGCGCGACCGCGCGCCAAGCGAATATGCCATTTCACTCTCCCTTTGGCTTGCCGCGCAACCGGCGGCTCACTGGATCTGCTCAGCGGGTAGCTGGCGGCGATCCGGTGCCCGGCGGCCGCGACGGCACCGCCTTCAGTTGTTCGAGCAGTCGCTCGAACTGCTCGTCGCCCGCCTGGTCGAGCAGCAGCGCCTGATTAAGCGCGGCGCCGACGCCGCGGGCTGTGTCGCTATCGATGTGCCGCCCTCGCGGGCGCATGGCCTCCCTCACAAACCCTCCCTCCGGTTGAACTGGCCGAGCTGCGCCTGGGCGAGCTCGAGCACCTCGAGCGCGCGCGCACGCAGCGCCACTATGGCCGGGCTCGGCGCGTCGACATGGTCGATTGCGAAGATCAGCAGCTCGGCGACCGAGGCGATCGCGCTTTCGCGCACCCTGCCCTTGTCGAGCGCCCGCCGGAGCTCGTCGATCGCCTGCTCGAGATGCTCGATCCGCGACTGGCGGCCCGCCATCCACCGGGCGAGCGCGCAGGCCGGCTTCCACAAGGCGGCACCGGCGAGCGGCAGAAGCGCCGCCCACGCCTGCCACGGCAGGGCGGTGAGATACTCCATGACTGGCCCCCAAGGCTGAATGCGGGTTGAAGCGATCGGGTGACCGCTATGCGGCGGCGGCCC
>DATLFV010000114.1:0-8952 GCA_035540875.1 Sphingomicrobium sp.
GGAGTCATGCATAGATGGGGAAGCGGGCGCACAGCTCGCGCACCCGGGCGTTGACCCGGGCCTCGACCTCGCCATTGCCGTCGAGCCCGTTGGCGGCGAGGCCGTCGAGCACGTCGGCGACCATGTCGCCGATGTCGCGGAACTCGGCCTCGCCGAAGCCGCGGGTGGTGCCGGCGGGCGAGCCGATGCGGATGCCGCTGGTCTTCATCGGCGGCAGCGGGTCGAACGGCACGCCGTTCTTGTTGCAGGTGATGCCGGCGCGCTCGAGGCTCTCGTCGGCGTCGCGGCCGGTGAGCCCCAGCGGCCGCAGGTCGACCAAAGCCAGGTGCGTGTCGGTGCCGCCGGCGACGAGGTCGGCGCCGCGCTCCTTGAGGCGCCCTGCGAGCGTCCGGGCATTAGCGATCACGGCGCGTGCGTAGGTCTTGAAGCCGGGCTCCAGCGCCTCGCCGAACGCCACCGCCTTGGCGGCGATGACGTGCATCAGCGGCCCGCCCTGCAGGCCGGGGAACACCGCCGAGTTGATCTTCTTGGCGATCGCCTCGTCGTCGGTCAGCACCATGCCGCCGCGAGGCCCGCGCAGCGTCTTGTGGGTGGTGGTCGTCACCACATGGGCATGGCCGAACGGCGAGGGATGCTCGCCCGCCGCGACGAGGCCGGCGAAATGCGCCATGTCGACCAGGAACAGGGCCCCGACCTCGTCGGCGATGGCGCGGAAGCGGGCGAAGTCGAGGTGGCGGGGATAGGCCGAGCCGCCGGCGATGAGCAGCCGGGGCCGATGCTCCTTCGCCAGGCGCTCGACCTCGTCGAAGTCGACGAGATGATCGTCCTGGCGAACGCCATACTGGACCGCATTGAACCACTTGCCCGACTGCGCCGGCGGGGCGCCGTGGGTGAGGTGGCCGCCGGCCGCCAGGCTCATGCCCATCACCGTGTCGCCGGGCTGGAGCAAGGCGAGCATCACCGCGCCATTGGCCTGCGCGCCGGAATGCGGCTGGACGTTGGCGAACTGGCAGCCGAACAATTGCCTGGCCCGGTCGATCGCGAGGCTCTCGACCGCGTCCGAAGGTCCGCAGCCCTGATAGTAGCGGCGGCCCGGATAGCCTTCGGCATATTTGTTGGTGAACACCGATCCCTGCGCCTCGAGCACGGCGCGGCTGACGATGTTTTCCGAGGCGATCAGCTCGATCTGGGTCTGCTCGCGCCTGAGCTCGGCGCCGACCGCCTCGGCGACGGCGGGGTCGGCCTCGGCGAGGCTGCGCGAGAAGAAGCCTTCGGGCTGGACGTCGTTCAAATTGGCGGCGGTGGCCATCAGTCGGATTCCTGCAAGGAGGGGGAAAGCATGTCGACCCGGCGCTGGTGGCGCCCGCCGGCGAAGTCGGTGCCGAGGAAGGCGGCGACGCAGGCTTTTGCCATGTCGGCGCCGATCAGCCGGGCGCCGAGCGCAATCACGTTGGCGTCGTTGTGCTCGCGGGCGAGCGCCGCCGAGACCGGATCGTCGACCCGGGCGCAGCGGCAGGCCGGCTCGCGGTTGACGGCGATGGAGATGCCGATGCCCGAGCCGCAGACGGCGATGCCGCGGTCGGCGGCGCCGGTGGCGACGGTGCGCGCCAGCCTGGTGCCGAACTGCGGATAGTCGACGCTCTCCGCGCTGTTGGTGCCGAGGTCCTCGACCTCGTGGCCAAGCTCGCGCAGCCAGCCGGCGAGCTCGTCCTTGAGGGCGAAACCGGCATGATCGGCGGCAAGGGCGATGCGCATCGCCTTGTCCTAGCGCCGGCGCCCGGCAGATGCCACCGGGCAGAGCGCGTGCTTGCTTGTGCCCGCGGCACAAGCTGCGCGCACGCTTACGGTCCCTAATGTCCCGTAGAACGGCGCCACTTCCGTGACTTTAAGGGCAGGGTGTCCGGAGCTGGTGCGCAGGCATGGTGCGGCTCTGGTCATGGCCGGCCGCACCCTAGCGGAAGATGGGGGCTGTAGGACAGCGTTTCCGTGCCCCGGCAGCCCGAGGAGAGCCGCTGATGACGCATTCGCTTGCCCTAAATTGTTTACAAATTACATTGATCTGCGGCGATTCGGAGCTTTTCCGCTCCGGCGCCTGTTCGTCAAAGGGGACAATATGAAATTGATGACCATGGCGGCCGTGGCCGCATTGACCGTCGCGACGCCTGCTTTTGCGCAATCGTCCGGCGGTTTCCAAGTCGGAGTCACGGCCGGCACGCTCGGCATCGGGCCTGAAGTCGGTTTCCGGACGGAAAGCTTCGGCGTCAGAGGAAGCGCGACCTTCTTCGGCCTCAGCCGCGAAGTCGAGTCGGACGGCGTCGAATATGACGGCGACCTCCGCCTCCGGTCCTTTGGCGGCACGGTCGACGTCTACCCCTTCGGCGGCGGGTTCCGCCTGTCCGGCGGCGCGCGCATCAACCGCAATCGCATCGAGCTGGAGGCGACGCCGACCACCAACGTGGAAATCGGCAGCAGGACGTTCACGCCGGCAGAGATCGGAATCCTGAGCGGACAGGTCGACACGAAGCGGTTCGCGCCGATGCTGACCCTTGGTTATGGCGGCAGTCCGACGAGCGGCATCAAGTTCGGGATCGACGTCGGGGCCCTGTTCCAGGGTTCGCCCAGGGCGCGCCAGCTGCGCGCAACCGGCACGCTTGCCAATGATCCCGCCTTCCGGGCCGAGCTCGAGCGGGAACGGCAGGAGGTCGAGGACGACATCAAGCGCTTCAAGGTCTATCCGGTGCTCCAGCTATCCCTCGCCTATCTGTTCGGCGCGCCGCGCGCAGAGGCGCCTCTGGTGGCGCCCGCCGTGATGCCGCCGCCGCCGCCGCCTGCTGCTCCGGCGACCCAGACCTGCCCGGACGGCTCGGTCATCCTGGCCACCGACTTCTGTCCGCCGCCGCCGCCTCCGCCGCCCCCGCCGCCGCGGCCGCGCGGGGAGCGCGGCTGAGGCCGGCCAGGCGATCAGTTCCCGGGCGAGGCACTGCTTCGCCCGGGATTTGCGGCATGGCCGGGGGGGCACGTCGAGGCTCGGGGCCGCGCGGCTGCTGCCGAGGCCGTGGATCAGAACGAGGGGCTTCCCGCGCCCGCGGCGGGCGAGTTGGATGGGCATAAGCGGCGAACGAGTCGAACGCCGGGATGGAGCCATGGCAGGCCCGGCCAGGCTCGGGAGCGATGCTGGCGCGGCCAGGCCGCTAGGCGGCGAGCTTGAGCTCCAGGCGGTCCCAGATCTCGACGAGCGCGCCGGTGAGCTCGTCCATCATCTCGGCGCTGTGGGTGGGGCCGGGGGTGAAGCGCAGGCGCTCGGTGCCGCGCGGCACGGTGGGGAAATTGATCGGCTGAACGTAGAGCCCGTATTCGGCGAGCAATATGTCGCTGATCCGCTTGGCCTTGATCGGGCAGCCGACGAGCAACGGCACGATGTGGGTGGCGCTGGGCATCAGCGGCAGGCCGGCGGCGGCGAACTTGGCCTTGAGCATGGCAGCCGACTGCTGCTGCGCCTCGCGCTCTTGCGCCGAGGCCTTGAGGTGGCGGACGCTGGCGAGCGCGCCGGCGACCAGCACCGGCGACAGGGATGTGGTGAAGATGAAGCCCGGCGCATAGCTGCGGATGCAGTCGACGATGTTGCGATCGGCCGCGACATAGCCGCCCATGACGCCGAACGCCTTGCCGAGCGTGCCCTCGATGATGGTGACCCGGTGGGCGACCTGGTCACGCTCGGAAATGCCGCCGCCCTGCGCGCCGTACATGCCGACCGCATGGACCTCGTCGAGATAGGTGAGGGCGCCATATTCATCGGCGAGGTCGCAGATCGCCGCGATGGGAGCGATGTCGCCGTCCATCGAATAGACGCTTTCGAAGGCGATCAGCTTGGGGGCGTCCGGGTCCTCGTCGCGCAGCAGTTGCTCGAGATGCTCCAGGTCGTTGTGGCGGAACACGCGCTTCTCGCAGCCCGAATTCTTGATGCCGGCGATCATCGAGGCGTGGTTGAGCTCGTCGGAGAAGATGACGCAGCCCGGCAGGAGCTTGCCGAGGGTCGACAGCGCCGCTTCGTTGGACACGTAGCCCGAGGTGAAGAGCAAAGCCGCCTGCTTGCCGTGCAGCGAGGCGAGCTCGGCCTCGAGGTCGACGTGATAATGGGTGTTGCCGCCGATGTTGCGGGTGCCGCCCGAGCCGGCGCCGACGTCGTGGAGGGCCTCTTCCATCGCGGCGATCACCGCCGGGTGCTGGCCCATGCCGAGATAGTCGTTGGAGCACCAGACGGTGATCGGCTTGGGGCCGTTGTGGCCGGCGAAGCAGCGGGCATTGGGGTAGTTGCCCTTGGTGCGCAGGATGTCGATGAAGACGCGGTAGCGGCCTTCATCGTGGAGACGGTCGATCGCCGCCCTGAAGATGCTGTCGTAGTCCACTCGCGCGCCCTTGCTCCTGGGCCCTTTAGCTTCGCGCACGCGGCTTTTCCAATGCGAACGACTCGCAATTAGAGGGTGCGGACCTCGTCGAGGCCGAAGCGGGCGAGCGAGCTCAGCAGCGGGGCGCGCGGGGCGGGTCCGGTGAAGACGGCGATGCCGCCGCGCGGCTGCTGCGGCCACGGCTGGCCGCGGGTGAGCCAGGCGATGCGCCGCGCGATCCCGGCGCCGCCGTCGACACGCGCGACCCCCGGGAAGGCGGCTTCGAGTTCCCGGGCGAGCAGGGGGAAATGGGTGCAGGCGAGCACCATCGCGTCGATCCGTTCGCCGCCCGGCGCGTCGAACATCGGCCGGGCGGCGGCTGCAACCTCGGCGGTGGCGACCGGCTCGCCGGCGAGCCTGGCCTCGGCGAGGTCGACGAGGTGCTTGGAGCCGTGGCGGATCACCGTGCAGTCGGCGGCGAAGCGCGCGGCAAGGTCGTCGACATAGGGCTGGCGCACCGTCGCCTCGGTTCCGAGCACGCCGATGACGCGGGTCTTCGAGACCTCTGCGGCGGGCTTGATCGCGGGGACGGTGCCGACCACCGGCAGGTCGAGCGCGGCACGGACATGGTCGAGGGCGATGGTCGAAGCGGTGTTGCAGGCGATGACCGCGAGGCGCGGGCGGAAGCGCTCGACCAGCCGGCCGAGCAGGGCCGGCACGCGGCTTGCGATCTCCGCCTCGCTGCGGATGCCGTAGGGGTAGGCCGCGCTGTCGGCGACGTAGACGATCGGCGCGTTCGGAAGCAGCGCCCGAGTGGGCTCCAGCACCGACAGCCCGCCGACGCCGGAATCGAAGAAGAGGAGCGGCGCGTCGGGGTTCATGGCAGATCATCCTCCCCGCGCTTTGGCGGGGAGGGGGACCGCACATCGTGCGGTGGAGGGGTTCTTCCGAGGCTGAGTGACACGATGTATGTGATCACGCCCTCCAAATTGCGATGTACCTCGGCTGCAGGAATCCGCAGCGTGGCGACGCCTTTTGCCGTCAGCCATTCGTCTCGCATTGCGTCTCTGTTCGCCCTCGCCTCGAAGTCGTGGGCCATGCCGTCCACCTCGATTGCCAGTGCGGCCGAGCGGCAGAAGAAGTCCAGCACGAATGGACCGAGCGGATGCTGGCGGCGGAACTGTAATCCTGCTGGCCGCTGCCTGAGAACGCTCCACAGCCGGAGCTCGGTAGGACTCATTTCCCTGCGAAGGCGCCGAGCGCGCGTGACGGACAAGAACCCCTCCACCGGCTTCGCCGGTCCCCCTCCCCGCGCAAGCGCGGGGAGGATGTTCTGCGGCGCCATGGCGGCTGCCATGACAGAAAGGCGGCGGTCTGCGCAATTGCGAGAGGATCATTGCGCAGCGGCACGGTTTTGCTACCAACCTCCGCGATGGACGCCGACCTGCTGCTTGCTCTGGCTCTCGGCTATGGTCTCGGCTCCATTCCTTTCGGGCTGGTCCTGACGCGGCTTGCCGGCAAGGGCGACGTGCGGGCGATCGGCTCGGGCAATATCGGCGCGACCAACGTGCTGCGCACCGGCAGCAAGGGGCTGGCGGCGGCGACCCTGGTGCTCGACGCGCTCAAGGCGACGGCGGCGATCCTGATTGCCCGCGAGCTGTTCGGGGGACAGGCCGATGCCTTTGCGGCGGCGGGCGCGCTGATCGGGCACCTCTATCCGCTGTGGCTGAAGTTCAGGGGCGGCAAGGGGGTGGCGACCTTGCTGGGCATATTGCTGGCGCTGCTGCCGGCCGCCGCCGCGGTCTATGCCGCGCTGTGGGCCGGGCTGCTGCTGCTGGTCCGCATCTCGTCGGTGGCGGGCATCACCGCGGCGGCAAGCGCGCCGCTGAGCGCGGCGCTGCTGGGCGAGCGCGCCTTGCTGCCGATGCTGGTCGGCTTCGCGTTGCTGGTCATCTGGCAGCACCGGCAGAACATCGCCCGGCTGCGCGCCGGCACCGAGCCCCGCGTCGGGAAACGCGCCGCTTGAGCGACGCGCTGGTCGACCGCCTGCGGCTGGTCCGCTCGCCCGGGATCGGCCCCGTCACCTATCGCCAGCTGATCGCCCGCTTCGGCAGCGCGGCGGCGGCGCTGGACGCGGTTCCCGACCTCGCGCGACGCGGCGGCGGCAGGGCGCCGCGGCTAGCGACACGCGCCGAGGCTGAAGCCGAGATGGCGCGGGTCGAGGCGCTCGGGGGCCGCTACCTGGTGCTGGGGCAGGGGCTGTACCCGCGCCTGCTGGCCGAGATGGACGACGCCCCGCCGCTGATCGTCGCCAAGGGCAATGCGTCTCTGCTCGACCGGCCGCTGGTGGCGATCGTGGGCGCGCGCAACGCCTCGGCGGCGGCATGCCGCTTCGCGCGGGGGCTTGCCCACGACCTTGGGCAGGAGGGGGCGGTGGTCGTTTCCGGGCTTGCGCGCGGCATCGACAGCGCGGCCCACGACGGGGCGCTCGGCACGGGCACCATCGGCGTCATCGCCGGGGGCATCGACGTCATCTATCCGCCGGAGAACGAGGCGCGGCAGCAGGCGGTGGCGGAGCGCGGGCTGCTGCTTGCCGAGATGCCGCCGGGCACCGAGCCGCGGGCGCGCCATTTTCCCTATCGCAACCGGATCATCGCCGGCATGAGCCTGGGCACGGTGGTGGTGGAGGCGGCGCCGCGCTCCGGGTCGCTGATCACCGCGCGGCTCGCCGCCGAGGCGGGGCGCGAGGTGATGGCGGTGCCGGGCTCGCCGCTCGACCCGCGGGCGCAGGGCTGCAACGGGCTGATCCGCCAGGGCGCGACCCTGGTCCAGAATGCCGCCGACGTGCTGGAGGCGGTGCGGCCGATGCAGCCGCGCGTGGCATCGCCGGTGGAGCCCTTCGAGCCGGCGGCCGAGGAGTCGGCGCTCGGGGATGTCGAGGCGCTGCTTGGGCCATCGCCGGTGCCGGTGGACGAGATCATCCGCCTGTCGGGAGCAACCCCGGGCGCGGTGCAGATGGCTTTGCTCGAGCTCGACCTTGCCGGCCGCCTCGACCGCCACGCGGGCGGCAAGGTCAGCCTCAGGGCCGCTTGACGAGGAGGAATCCGGCGCTCCACCCTCGTGCGTATGCGTGAGGACAACAAGTGAAGCTGGTCGTCGTCGAATCGCCGGCCAAGGCCAAGACCATCGAGAAATATCTGGGCGCCGGACACCGCGTGCTGGCGAGCTACGGCCATGTCCGCGACCTGCCGCCCAAGGACGGGTCGGTGGACCCGGAAGCGGGCTTCGCGATGGACTGGGAAACCTATCCGGACAAGGCGAAGCAGCTGAAAGCGATCACCGACGAGGCGAAGAAAGCCGACTCCCTGATCCTCGCCACCGACCCCGATCGCGAGGGCGAGGCGATCAGCTGGCACGTCCAGGAGGTGCTGAAGAAGCGCAAGGCGCTTCCGGCCAAGGTCGAGCGGGTGACGTTCAACGCCATCACCAAGTCGGCGGTGACCGAGGCGATGGGCAGGCCGCGCGGGCTCGACGAGGATCTGATCGACGCCTACCGGGCGCGGCGCGCGCTCGACTATCTGGTCGGGTTTACGCTCTCGCCGATCCTGTGGCGCAAGCTGCCGGGCGCCAAGTCGGCGGGCCGCGTGCAGTCGGTGGCGCTGCGGCTGATCGTCGACCGCGAGCGCGAGATCGAACTGTTCCGGCCGCAGGAATATTGGCAGATCGGCGCGACCTTCGAGGCCGACGGCCAGCAGTTCGCGGCGCGGCTGGTCCAGCTCGACGGCCGGAAGCTCGAGCGCCTGAGCATCGGCGACAAGGGATCGGCGGATGCCGCCAGGGCCGCGGTCGAGGCGGGCAAGTTCACCGTCGCCTCGGTCGAGACCAAGCCCTTCTCGCGCAATCCGCCGCCGCCCTTCACCACCTCGACGCTGCAGCAGGAAGCGGCGCGCAAGCTCGGCTTTTCGGCGAGCCACACGATGCGGGTCGCCCAGTCGCTCTACGAGGACGGGCTGATCACCTACATGCGGACCGACGGCATCGACATGGCGGGCGAAGCGATCAGCGCCGCGCGCAAGGCGGTAGCCGCGCGCTACGACGCCGGCTTCGTTCCGGACAAGCCGCGCCAGTACCAGAGCAAGATCAAGAATGCGCAGGAAGCCCATGAGGCGGTGCGGCCGACGGACTTTGCGCGCAGCCGGGCGGGCTCCGGCGATCACGGGCGGCTCTACGAGTTGATCTACAATCGCGCGCTCGCCAGCCAGATGGCTTCGGCGAGACTGGAGCGCACCACCGTCGAGCTGACCGACGGCACCGGCCGCGCCGTGCTCCGGGCGACCGGGCAGGTGGTGCTGTTTCCGGGATTCCTCGCGCTGTACGAGGAGGGCCGCGACGAAAAGGCCGAGGACGAGGAAAGCGCGCGCATGCCCTTGCTGCGCTCGGGCGACGCGCCCTTGAAGCGCAATGTCGAGGCGACCCAGCACTTCACCCAGCCGCCGCCGCGCTACTCCGAGGCGAGCCTGGTCAAGCGGCTCGAGGAGCTCGGGATCGGGCGGGCGTCCACCTATGC
>DATLFV010000115.1:0-18628 GCA_035540875.1 Sphingomicrobium sp.
CCCGGCGCCGTTCGACCCGCGATTGATGGAGGTCGTCGCGAGCGCCGTCGCCGAAGCTGCGGTGCGTAGCGGCGTCGCGCAGAAGGGAATCGAGAACTTCGACGCCTATCGTCAGCAGCTGCGCGCGCGCCTCAACCCGACGGTCGCGGTGATGAGCCTGGCGTACGAGGCGGCGCGCGCAAATCCCAAGCGGGTGCTGTTCGCGGAAGGCGAGGAGCCAAACGTCCTGCGGGCCGCAATCGCGTTCAAGGAGGCCGGTTACGGCACGCCCGTGCTGGTCGGTCGCGACGAGGTTCGCGACGAGCTCAAGGCGCTGGGGGTCGAGAATCCGGACGATTACGAGGTGCTCAACAGCCGCAATTCGCCGCTGGTCGGGCGGGCGGTCGATTTTATCTACGAAAAGCACCAGCGCCACGGACTGCTGCGCCGCGAGATCGAGCGCATGGTCAACCAGGACCGCAACTATTTCACAGCCGCGATGCTCGCGCTGGGCGAGGCGGACGCGATGATCACCGGCACAACCCGGCCGTTCAGCCAGTCGCTGAGGCAGGTGCGAATGATCATCGACAATGAGCCCGGCACCACCCCGTTCGGTGTCAACATCGTCGTCGGGCGCAATCATACGGTGCTGATCGCGGACACGGCCGTCACCGAGCGGCCGGACGCCGAGCAGCTGGCCGCCATCGCGCTGCGCTCCTCGGCATTCGCGCGTCGCATGGGCCTGGAGCCGCGCGTGGCGTTCATCAGCTACACCACCTTCGGCAACCCTCCGGGCGTGCACATCGAGGAGCTGCGCGGCGCGGTGCGGCTGCTCGACGGGCTCAACTGCGACTTCGAATATGAGGGCGAGATGGGGCCTGACGTCGCGCTCAACTATGAGATGCAGCAGCGCTTTTACCCGTTCAGCCGCCTGTCTGGTGCGGCAAACATCCTGGTGATGCCGGGTCTGCAGTCGGCGAACCTGTCCGCTAAGCTCCTCAAGGAGCTCGGCGGCGAGAGCGTGCTCGGGCCCTACATCCTCGGGCTCGAACTGCCGGTGCAGATCGCGCCGATGACGGCGAGCGCGTCGGACCTGGTGACGCTGGCAGTGCTGGCGGCGGGAAGCGCCCGCGAACGCGTGCGGGCCTAGATCCGCTCGACGCTGGACACCGTTTCGGCGTCGCGCAGCGCGGCGATGATCGCGTGCAGATGCGCCAGGTCATGCACCTCGATGTCGAGGTGGAAGGTGTGGAAGTTGCCGTCGCGGTTGACCAGCTGAAGATTGATGATGTTGGCGTGCTTGGCGCCTAGAATGCCGGACATTGCGCCGAGCGCGCCGGGGACGTCGCGCAGGATCACGCACAGGCGGGCGGCGCCGCCGTCCGAGCCTTCGCCCCATGCAAGGTCGAGCCAGTCGGCGTCGATGCCGCTGGCGAGCGTGTCGCAGCCGATGACGTGGACCTCGATGCCCTCGTCCTCGCGGCGCAATCCGACGATGCGGTCGCCCGGAATGGGGTGACAGCAGCTGGCGAGCGTAAAGGCGACGCCGGGCGTCAGGCCCTTGATCGAGATCGCCGTGCGCTGACCGAGCGGGCGCGGGGCGACGTCTCCGCCGGCGGAGCCGGGCATCAGCGCCTCCATCAGCACCTCGTCGCTGACGCGCTTGCGGGCGATGGCGATCATCAGCGCGTCCTCGTCCTCGATCTTGAGCTTCTTGAGCGCGCGCTTCTGCGCCTCCGGTCCAAGCTCGGCGGGCAGACGTTCGACGATCTCCTCGTAGATCTTGCGGCCGAGCTCGACCGTCTCCTCGCGCTCCTTGTGACGCACGAATCGGCGCACCCCGGCGCGCGCCTTGCCGGTGGCAACGAAGCGCAGCCACGACGGCTGCGGGTGCTGCGCTTCCGAAGCCAGTATCTCCACCTGGTCGCCGTTCTCGAGCATCGTGCGAAGCGGCACCACTCGACCGTTGACCTTGGCGCCGACCGTCTTGTCGCCGAGAGCGGTGTGGACGGCATAGGCAAAATCGACCGGGGTCGCCCCCTTGGGCAGCTGGATCAGCTCGCCCTTCGGCGTGAAGGCGAAGATCCGGTCCTGGTACATCGCCATACGGGTGTGCTCGAGCAGCTCCTCCGGGCTTTCGGCATGGTCGAGGATCTCGACCAGGTCGTCGATCCAGGGCACGTGGAGGTCGGCCGCGGGCTTGCCTTCCTTGTACGCCCAGTGGGCGGCAAGGCCTCGTTCGGCCTGCTCGTGCATGACGCGGTCGCGGATCTGAATCTCGATCCGCATCTTTGAATCGTGGATCACCGACGTGTGCAGCGAGCGATAGCCGTTGCGTTTGGGAGTCGAGATGAAGTCCTTGAACCGGCCCGGTACCATCGGCCAACGATGGTGGATCAGGCCGAGCGCCCGGTAGCAGTCGCCGACATCGGCGACGATCACCCGGAATGCCATAACGTCGGACAATTGCTCGAAGCTGATGTGCCGCTCGGCCATCTTCTTCCAGATCGAGTACGGGTGCTTCTCGCGGCCGGTGACCTCCGCTTCGAGCCCGTTGTCGGCAAGGTAGAGCTGGAGTCCGAGGCCGATTCGGTTGACCAGGTCGCCACCCTGATCGTGGAGCTGTTTCAGGCGCCGCGTGATCGATGCATAGGCATCCGGCTCGAGCTCCCTGAACGCGAGCGACTGCATCTCGTTCATGATCTCGTACATGCCGATCCGCTCCGCCAGCGGCGCGTAGATATCCATGGTCTCGCGCGCGATCCGGCGGCGCTTCTCCTCGCTGCCCACGTGGTGGAGCGTGCGCATGTTGTGCAGCCGGTCGGCGAGCTTGACGAGCAGCACCCTGATGTCGTCGCTGAGCGCCAGCAGGAACTTGCGCAGGTTCTCCGCGGCGCGTTCGTTCTCCGACTGCGCCTCGATCTTGCTGAGCTTGGTGACGCCGTCGACCAGCCTCGCAACGTCGCGACCGAACAGCTTCTCGATCTCCTGCGGAGTGGCGAGCGTGTCCTCGATCGTGTCGTGGAGGATGGCAGTCGCGATCGTCTGGTCATCGAGCTTGAGGTCGGTGAGGATTCCGGCGACTTCGATCGGGTGGCTGAAATAGGGATCGCCCGAAGCGCGCACCTGCGCGCCATGCGCCTTCATCGAGAACACATAGGCGCGGTTGATCAGACCCTCGTCGGCGTCGGGGTCGTAGGATCGCAGTTTCTCGACCAGCTCATATTGGCGCAGCACGGGCCATAGATGGGGCCAGCCGGTGCATTGGTGCAAGGGTGTAGCGCCGGCGCAACTAGGCTTGGGGCCGCCTTTGTGCTTTGGTGCGTGGGCGGAGGAACGGGTGACCCACGCCAAAAGCACGCCGGACATGGAGGCCTTCCGCCAGGCCGCGTTGCAATGTCCGCTGCCGAGCGCGGTTGAGCTGATCGGCGAAAAATGGGCGTTCCTTATCTTGCGCGGCGCTCTTAACGGTCTTCGGCACTTCGAAGAATTCCAAGCTGGGCTGGGGATCGCCCGCAACATCCTTTCCGACCGCCTCGGCAAGATGGTGGCGGGCGGTATCCTCGAGCGCTCGCCCGACGAGCGCGACAAGCGCAGGGTCATCTACGCTCTGACCGCCAAGGGCGAGGCCCTGCTGCCGGTCGTCGTCGCCTTGCGGCAGTGGAGCGAGCAATGGTGCGTCGGTCCCGCGCCCGTGGTGCTTGCCGACCGCACCGGGCGCCCGGTGCGGAAGATATGCGTTCAGGCCCAGGACGGCCGCGAGCTGACGCTCAGCGAACTGACCTGGGTGCCGAGCGAGGAAGCGCAGCAGCCAGCGCTGAGGTTGGCGACCGGCAGCTGATTGCAGCGCTTACTCGTATTCGTTGCCGGATGGGCTGGGGCGGGGCGGGGCCGCGGCCGTCAGGCGAAGCGCCTCGGCGGATTCGCTGAGGGAGGCCAACTCGTCGGTCTCATCCTCCTCGTCGACCCGCACCTTCTGCAGGTTGCTGACGATCGCTTCCTCAAGGTCGCGCGGACGCACTGTCTCTTCGGCGATCTCGCGCAGCGCGACCACCGGGTTCTTGTCGCGGTCGCGGTCGATCGTGAGGTCGGCGCCGCCGGAAATCTGACGCGCCCGCTGCGCTGCCATGAGCACCAGGTCGAACCGGTTCGGAACCTTGTCGACGCAATCTTCAACTGTCACGCGCGCCATTTGCCGCCTCGAACCCCGATAATGCTGGAAGAGGCGCGGCCATAGCGGGTCGCAACGCGCCAAGTCAAGAAATCGGCGCGAGGCCACGTGCTTGCGCAAGCGGCGGGCGGGCGGCACAGCAGCGCTTGCCCATGGCCGACCAGCCCCCATCATGGCCACGCCTGCTCGGCGGTGATCAGCCGATTCGAGCCCGCATCGCCGGTACCCGGCTGGAACTTGTCGAGAGCGGCGAAGCGCGGCTGCAGGCGATCCTCGACCTCATCGACGGCGCCGAGCACAGCGTCAGGCTCCTGTTCTACATCTTCGTCGCCGACCGGGTCGGAAGGCGGATCCGCGATGCGCTGGCCGCTGCCGCGCAGCGCGGCGTTAAGGTCAAGTTGCTGCTCGATGGCTATGGCTGCTCCGCGGCCGATCCGGCATTCTTCCAGGAGGTCGCCAGGCATGGCGGTAAATTGTGCCTGTTCCACCCGCGCTACGGGCGGCGCTATCTGGTGCGCAATCATCAGAAATTGTGCATCGCCGACGAGCGGCGGGCGCTGATCGGCGGCGCCAACATCGAAGATTGCTACATGACGGACGAGGGGCCCCGGCACTGGCGCGACCTGTTCCTCGCGCTCGATGGCGAGGCGGTCCCCGCAGCTGCGGCCTATTTCGACGCGCTCTACCGCTGGACGACGCGCAAGGACGCCAAGCTCAAGAGCCTCAGGCGGCTGGTGCACCGCCACAGCCAGTTCCGCGGCCCCTTGCAGTGGAAGTTCAGCGGGCCACTCAGCGCCCGCAACCCCTGGCGTTCGGGGGTCGGGCGCGAAATCGCTCACGGTCGCCAGCTGGACCTTATCGCGCCCTACTTCTGGCCGCCGCGAAGCATGCTGCGGCGGATCGGCCGACTCGCGATGCGCGGTCGCGCGCGGCTGATCACGGCGGCAAAATCAGATAATAATGCGACCATCGCCGCGGCGCGCGACACCTACAGCCGGCTGCTTCGGCGCGGCGTCGAGATCTACGAATATCAGCCGGCCCGCCTGCACACAAAGCTCGTCATCGTCGACGATGCCGTCCACATCGGCTCGGCGAACTTCGACTTTCGAAGCCTCTACATCAACCTCGAGATCATGCTGCGCATCGAGGACCCCGGCTTCGCCCGCCAGATGCGCGGCTATTTCGACCGCGAGATCGCCGACAGCGAGCACATCACCGCCGAGCTTCACAGCAAGCGCGCCAACCTGTGGCGGCGGCTCAAGTGGCGGGTCTCACATTGGCTCGTGACGTCGATGGACTATACCGTCACCAGGCGCCTCAACTTCGGGCCTGACTGCTAGGGGAGCCAATCTAGGAGGTGGGCTGGCCGCCGTCCTTCCATGCCCAGAACAGGGTCGCGGGCGGAACGTTGATCCATTCGAAGCCGCGTTCGACCCGCTGGAACCAGGGTTTGATGAAATCCAGCACCTTGGGGCTGAACTGGTAAACCAGGAAGGCGCCGCCCGGCCGGAGGACCCGTGCCGTCGCTTCGGCGATGGCGTCGCCAACGCCCGGCGGCAGGGTCGAGAAAGGCAGCCCGGACAGGACATAATCCGCTTGCGTGAAGCCGCGGTCGCGCAGGATCTTTTCGACCTCGGCGGCCGATCCGGTGACCGGGACCAGCCGCTCGTCAGGGATGGAGTCGCGCAGATAGTTGGTGAATTCGGCGTTGGTGTCGATCGTGATGAGCCGCGCGTCAGGCCCGAGCCTGTCGAGGATCGGCCGGGTGAAGGTGCCGACGCCCGGACCATATTCGACGAACACCCGCGCGTCGTCCCAGTCGACCCGGCTGAGCATCTTGTCGATCAGAATGCGGCTCGAAGGAATGATCGAACCCACCATCACGGGGTTCTTGAGGAAGCCGCGCAGGAACTGCCAGCGCGGACTTGGCGCGCGCCGTGCCGCGCGGCGCATCAGGCGACGCGGGCCCTTCAAGGTTCGGGCAGGCGTGATCGGCATTTGGGCTCCGTGGCGACGGCGAAGGGCCGGAGCGTTGGCAAATGCGCCACCGCTTGGCAAGTTCCTCCGCTTGGGCTGAGCTTCGCTCGGGGCGGGGCGGCTTGACTCTGCATCGGGGTTTCGCCGGGCCCAGTGATTACGTAAGCGCCCGCCGGTGACTGCGCCACAGCCAATCCGCCGTGTCGGCGCCTCAGCCATTTCGACGCCGCACTTCCTGCTGCTCTACGCGGCGATGCTGGTTGCAGCCTCCGGCAACACCGCACTGCAGTCGGTGATGCCGGCAATCGGCCGGGAGATGGGGGCGAGCGACGTCTGGGTGGCGATCGCCTATACCTGGTCGGCAGTGCTGTGGGTCGTGCTTGCCCCTTTTTGGGCCGAAAAGAGCGACCGGCACGGGCGCAAGGCACTGACCCTGCTGGGCGTGGGCGGGTTCATCGTCTCGATGCTGTTGTGCGGGCTCGTGCTGCTCGCCGGGCTCAAGGGGCTGATGGGGCCGGTCCTGACGTTCATCGCCTTCGGCGTGTTTCGCGCCATCTACGGTGCCCTGGGCTGCGCGACGCCCTCGGCCACGCAGGCCTATCTGGCGTCGCGCACCAGGCGAAGCGGGCGCGTCGCGGCGCTCTCGGCCTTGTCCTCCTCGTTCGGGCTCGGAACAATCATCGGTCCGGCGATGGCGCCATTGTTCGTGCTGCCCTTCCTCGGACTGTCCGGCCCGTTGTTCGCTTTCGCACTGATCGCAGTGCTCGTGTTCAGTGCGGTGTTTGTCTGGCTACCGGATGATCGCGGCGGACGGCGGCTCGGCCGCGGTGCGGCAATGAGCTACCCGTCGCTTGCGACTCCGCCCACCGGCGCCAGCGTGATTGCGGCCACCGCGGCGCGGCGCACGAAGCGGCTGCGCTGGAACGACTCGAGGATCCGTCGCTGGATCATCGCGGGAGTGGCGGCGGGACATGCCCAGGCGGCGACGCTCACCGCCATCGGCTTCTTCGTCATCGATCGCCTGGAGCTTTCCCCGCGCGGCTCGGAAGGCTCCATCGCGATTGTGATGATGGCGAGCGCCTCGGCGACCCTGGCCGCGCAATGGGGCCTGATCCCGCGCCTGCAGGCTGGCCCCCGGGCTCTGATCCTGTGGGGCGCGCTGATCGCCGGCGCCGGTCTTCTCGCGACCATGCTCGCCGGCGACCTCTACGGCATCACCATCGGCTTCGCTGTTGCCTCACTCGGCTTCGGCCTGACCCGCCCCGGCTTCACGGCGGGCGCATCGCTGGCGGTGCCCTTGTCCGAACAGGGTGGGGTCGCGGGCGTCATCACGTCGGCCAACGGCATCAGCTGGATCGCCGCGCCGGGGCTCGGCATGGCGCTGTACGCAGCGCACCCCAACCTGCCATTCCTGCTTTCGGCGCTGCTGCTGTTCGCGCTGGCAGCGGCCGTCAGGCACTGGCTTTAGCCGTCGCCTTTGCCGCCCTCGCGCGGGCGGAGCATCCCGGGCAGCACGAAGCCGATGCCGCCGAGCGGGCGCACGGCGTCGCTCTTCAGCGTCTGCTGGATGCGGGCATATTCCTCGAGCATCTGCGGTGTAACCGAGGCGCCGGTCTCGGCCAGCGCAGCCTCGAAGTCTGCCATCGTGACCTCCCGGGCTTGGAGCCCCCGGCGCAGCGCGGTCAGACCGGCCCGGCGCGCGAGGTCCTCGAGGTCGGCGCCGGTGAAGCGCTCGGTGCGCTGGGCGAGCGAGTCGAGGTCGACATCCTTTGCCAGCGGCATGCTCTCTGTGTGGATGCTGAGGATGCGCCGCCGGCCGGCCGCATCGGGCGTGCCGACATAGATGAGTTCGTCGAAGCGTCCGGGGCGAAGCAGGGCCGGGTCGATCAGGTTCGGCCGGTTGGTCGCTCCGATGACGACGACGTTCTGCATTTCCTCGATGCCGTCCATCTCGGCGAGGATGGTGTTGACCACCCGTTCGGTGACCTGCGGCTCGCCCATGCCGCCGCCGCGGGCGGGGACAAGGCTGTCGAGCTCGTCGAAAAAGATGACCGTGGGCGCGACCTGGCGCGCCCGGGCGAACAAGCGGGCGATCTGCTGCTCGCTCTCGCCATACCATTTGCTGAGCAGGTCCGACGACTTGGTGGCGATGAAGTTGGCCTCGCTCTCCCTGGCCGCGGCCTTGGCCAGCAGGGTCTTGCCGGTGCCCGGCGGACCATAGAGCAGGAAGCCCTTGGCCGGGCGGATGCCGATGCGGCGGAACGCCTCGGGGTGCTTCAATGGCAGCTCGACGCCTTCGCGCAGGCGCATCTGCGCCTGGTCGAGGCCGCCAATGTCGCCCCAGCCGATCTGCGGCGCCTCGACCATTACCTCGCGCATCGCCGAGGGCTGCACGCGCTTCAGGGCATTCTCGAAGTCGGCGCCGGATACCGACAGCCGGTCGAGGACCTCGGTCGGGATCGTCTCCTCGGCGAGGTTGAGCTCGGGCAGAATCCTGCGCACCGCCTCCAGCGCCGCCTCGCGGCTTAGCGCCGCCAGATCGGCGCCGACGAAGCCGTAGGTGCGGCGGGCAAGCGCATCGAGGTCGACGTCGCCATCCAGCGGCATGCCGCGCGTGTGGATTCCCAGGATCTCGCGCCGGCCCTGCTCGTCGGGCACGCCGACGATGATCTCGCGGTCGAAGCGGCCGGGGCGGCGAAGCGCCTCGTCGATTGCCTCCGGCCGGTTGGTGGCGGCGATCACCACCAGATTCTGACGCGGCTCGAGCCCGTCCATCAAAGTCAGCAGCTGGGCGACCAGCCGTTTCTCCGCCTCCCCGGTGACCTGGCCGCGCTTTGGAGCGATCGAATCGATTTCGTCGATGAAGACGATCGAGGGCACCTCTGCGGCGGCCTGCTCGAACAGCTCGCGCAGCCTTTTCTCGCTTTCGCCATAGGCCGAACCCATGATTTCCGGACCGGCTATGTGGAAGAAGCGTGCGTCGCTTTCATTGGCGACGGCGCGGGCGAGGCGAGTCTTGCCGGTCCCCGGCGGACCGTGCAGCAACACGCCCTTGGGCGGATCGACTCCCAGCCGCTGGAACAGTTCGGGGTGGCGAAGCGGCAGCTCTACCATTTCGCGCAGTGCGTCGATCGTGTCGCGCATGCCGCCGAGGTCATCATAGGTGACGTCGGCGCGGCGCTCGCCATGCGGCTCGGCATATTCGGGCAGCAGCTCGACCTGCGTCTTGGCGTCGATGTGGACGATGCCCTTGGGCGCCGCGCTCACCACCGTCAGCCGGATCTCCTGAAGCGAAAAGGCCGGGGCGTTGAGCAGCTGGCGGATGTGCTCGGGAACGTCGGCATTGACCCGCTGGTGGCCCGAGGTGGCGATCACGTCGCCCTCGGTCAGCGGGCGCCCGGCAAAGCTGCGCTGGAGCGCCTCCGCCGATCCCTGGAGCCGGACATTGTCCTGTGCAGGGGCAAAGACGACCCGGGTCGCGGGCTTCGACTGCGCCTTGCGGATTTCCACGAAGTCCCCAGCGCCAACTCCGGCGTTGGCGCGCTGCAGCCCGTCGAGGCGGATGATGTCGATGTTCTCGTCCTCGCCATAGGGACGGATCGCCCGCGCCGCGGTGGCCCGCTTGCCGAGGATCTCGATGACGTCGCCTTCCTTCAGGCCGAGCGCCCTCATCACCCCCTCGGGCAGGCGCGCGAAGCCGCGGCCGCTGTCGGCCGGGGGCAGGTTGGCTACCTGCACGCGCCGCGTCGCGCTGCGCTCAAGCGTGTCGGTGTCGGCCATCGATAACTCCTATGCTCTTGCGGCGCGTGCCTGCCCAACGGGCGTTGGGGCGCCCGGCTCCATCACAACTTGATCGCGCCCGCGATCCTCCGCACCACCGGCCGCGGCAGGAACCGCGGCGTGGCGGCGCCGATCTTGTTGATCAGGCCGGTGACGACGACCGCCTTGTTCCTGTCGAGACCCTGGAGCCCGAGCCGCACCACCGGCGCCGCGTCCATCGCCAGCCGGTCGAAGGCGCCCTTGTCGCCGAAGCCGGCAACCTCGCCGAACTCGGTTCGGGTCGGACCGGGACACAGTGCCGTCACCCGGACCCCGAAGGGCTTGAGCTCTTCGTGCAGAGCCTCGGTGAAGGACAGCACGAAGGCCTTGGTCGCGAAGTAGACCGCGATCCCGGGACCGGGCTGGAAGGCGGCCGTGGAGGCGACGTTGAGGATGGCCCCGGAACGCCGGGAGATCATCCGCGGCGCCACGGCCCGGCAGAGATCGGCGAGGGCGCCGATGTTGAGGTCGATCATCTCGCGCTGGCGTGCGGAGTCGAGCTCGGCGAAGCGGCCGCGAAGTCCGAAGCCGGCATTGTTGACGAGCAAGTCGACGCTCTCGCCTGCCCGATCCAGGTCGGCGACCAGCCGCTCGGCTGCACCCGGCGCGGCCAAGTCGATCGCAACGGCCCGCGCATTGCCCAGCTTGGCCGCCAGCGCCTCCAGCCGGTCCTTGCGGCGGGCGGCGAGCACCAGTCGGTGGCCGCGCGCCGACAGCTGCCGGGCGAATTCCACGCCGAGCCCGGCCGAAGCGCCGGTGATCAGCGCAACCTTCGCCGTTGCTGGGCTCACGAAGCGCGGCTGACGCTCGCCTTCACGATCCTGCCGGGCTCCCGCGGCGGCTCGCCCTTGGGCAGCGCGTCGACATGTTCCATGCCGCTCTCGACCTCGCCCCAGACCGTATACTGCCGGTCGAGGAAGCGGGCATCGTCGAAACAGATGAAGAACTGGCTATTGGCGCTGTTGGGGTCTGACGTGCGGGCCATGGAGCAGGTGCCGCGGACATGCGGCGCGCTGGAAAATTCGGCCTTGAGGTTGGGCAGATCGGAGCCGCTGGTGCCGGTGCCGGTCGGGTCGCCCCCCTGGGCCATGAAGCCGGGGATCACGCGGTGAAATGAGACGCCGTCATAAAAGCCCCGCTCGGCAAGCTCGGTGATGCGCTGGACGTGACCCGGAGCAACGTCCGGACGGAGCTTGATCACGACGTCGCCGCCAGTGGAAAGGGAGAAGGTGAGACGGTCGGCATCGGCCATGGTTTGGGCTCCGTTGGTTCCAAGGGGTGGGGAGCGATTTAGGATCGGCGGCTCGCTTGCGCCAGATCAGGCGGCGCAATAGAGGGTCGGCACGACGCAGTGTAGCGGTCGATCGGGGGAAGTCGGGATGAGCGAGAGCGAGCAGATCGCCGGCCCCGCCGCGCCCGAGCACGAAAGCCACCCCGCGATGGATGCCGAGGACCGGCTGCGGCCGGAGTTCGTCGACAAGGTGCTCGATGCGGTCGAGGCCGGCGACGATGCCACGGCCCGGGCGCTGGTCGAGCCGCTCCACCCTGCCGACGTCGCGGACCTGATCGAGCTCGCGGCCCGCGATGAGCGGGAGGGGCTGGTCAAGGCGCTCGCCGAAATCGTCGATGCCGACGTGCTCACCGAAATGAACGAGCACGTTCGCGAAGCGCTCATCGACGCCCTGGAGCCTGAGCAGGTCGCCGACCTCGCCGGGCAAATGGAAACGGATGATGCGGTCGCCATCATCGAGGACCTCGAGGAGGATGAGCAGCGGGCGGTCCTCTCGGCGATGGAGCCGGATGACCGGGCAGCCATCGAGGAGGCGCTGACCTATCCGGAGGAATCGGCCGGGCGGCTGATGCAGCGCGACCTGATCGCGGTGCCCGAACATTGGACCGTAGGCCAGGTCATCGATTATTTGCGCTCTGGCGACGAGCTTGCGGACGATTTCTGGGAAGTGTTCGTAGTGTCGGCCAACCACCATCCGGTGGGCACCTGCAAGCTCTCGACCATCCTGCGCTCGCCACGCTCGGCCCCGGTCGCCGCGATCATGATGCGCGACCAGACGCTGATCCCGGTCGACATGGACCAGGAGGACGTCGCCCTCCGCTTTCAGAAATATGCCTTGGTGTCGGCCGCGGTCATCGATGGCGAAGGGCGCCTGGTGGGCATGATCACGGTCGACGACATCGTCCACATCATCCAGGCCGAGGCTGGAGAGGACGTTCTGCGCCTTTCGGGCGCCGGTGATGAGGGCGACATCAACGAGCCCGTAATGGAAAGCTATCGCAGCCGCGTCCGCTGGCTGATTGCCAATCTCGGCACTGCGCTCGTGGCTTCCAGCGTCATCAGCTTCTTCGAAGGTGCGATCGAGCAGCTGGTGATCCTTGCGGTGCTGATGCCGATCGTCGCCGGCGTTGGCGGGAATGCGGGGACGCAAACCCTCGCGGTGACCGTGCGGGCTCTTGCCACCAACCAGCTCACCGGCTCGAATCGCTGGCGAGCGGTGGGCCGCGAGCTCAGGGTGGCGCTGCTGAACGGCGGGACCGTTGCCATCGTTCTCGGGCTCGGGGTCATGCTGGTGTTCGGCAACCCGATGCTGGGCGCCGTCATTGCCACCGCCATGCTGGCCAACATCGTCATCGCGGGCATGATCGGGTCGCTCGTGCCCCTGACCCTCGACCGCATGGGCGTGGACCCGGCGGTCGGGTCTTCGATCTTCGTCACCATGACCACCGACTCGATGGGATTCCTCGTCTTCCTGGGGCTTGCCGTGGGCAGTGGACTCGTCGGCTAAGCCATTGTCAGCGCGGCGCTAATCGGCCAATTCGGTCGCGTGCCGAATCTCCATCTCACCAAGGTCGCCTTCGCCTGCCCGGACCTTGGCGCATTACAGGCGCGGATCGCCGGCAGGGCGCAGGACGGAGAGGTGCGCATCGTCACCCGGATGCGCCCCAAGCGCGCCACGGAGCTGATCGGCGGTTCGCTGCACTGGATCGTCAAGCACCGGCTGGTCGCCTGCCAGCAGATCCTGCGCTTCGACTCGCGCGAGGACGGGCGGATCGACATCGTCTGCTCCGCGGATCTGGTGGCGGTCGCTCCGAGCTATCGCCGCGCCCACCAGGGCTGGCGCTACCTGGAGGAGGATGCCGCTCCGGGGGAGAAGGACGAAGGCAGCGGTCTCGCCGCCTTGCCTCCGCAGCTCTACGGCCGCCTCGCCGCACTCGCGCTCCTTTAGAGGGGGCCTCGGCCGCCCGCCGCGGCCCGCCTCGCAATAGCGCCGAACACTTCCTATAGTGCGTGGCGATGGCCACTGACAGCGCGGCACTCGATCGGCAACAGCGCCAGGCGGGCCCCGCCCGCGAGCGGGCCAATCTTGCGCAGGTCCGTTCCCCGGCCGCGCCGATCGCCCGCGCCACCGGTCTCGACCAGCCGTTCTTCGCCGACAAGAACCGCGCCTTCTGGATCCTGCAGTCGGCGGGCTGGAGCGGCTACTTCATCCTCCGCTCTTTGTCCGGACTCGCCAACGCGATGCCGGTCATGTTCATCGTTCACACCTTGCTGCTGACCGCTACCGGCTATTCGCTCACCTTGCTGATGGCGTCTTTGTTCCGGCGGCTGATCACGATGCGGCCGATCCTGACGCTGGTCCTGTCGCTCGCCGCGGTGGCGCTTTCGGCGACCGCTTTCTCCGTGATCGAGACGTGGAGCTACGCGACCTTCCTCCGGCCCGACGCGAAGCCGGTGGGAGTCGAATATCTCGGCGCCATCCTGCTCAACTTCGCTCTTCTGTCGGCGTGGGCGGCGCTCTACTACGGGATCAATTACTTCCTGCTGCTCGAAGAGCAGATCGACCAGCGCGAGCGGCTCGAGAGCCAGGCCTCGACCGCCCAGCTGGCAATGCTTCGCTACCAGCTCAACCCGCACTTCCTGTTCAATACGCTGAACTCGATTTCGACCCTGGTGCTGCTGCGCCACACCGAGCGCGCCAACGCGATGCTGGCGCGGCTGTCATCGTTCCTGCGCTACACGTTGGTCAACGAGCCGACCGCCCAGGTGACGCTCGCGCAGGAGGTTGAGACGCTCAAGCTCTATCTCGAGATCGAGAAGATGCGTTTCGAGGACCGGCTGAGACCGCACTTCAAGATCGAATCGGAGACGATCGGCGCGCGTTTGCCCTCGCTGCTGCTGCAGCCGCTGATCGAGAATGCGATCAAATATGCGGTAACTCCGAGCGAGAATGGCGCCGACATCTGGATCACTGCGCGGCAGGAGGGGCAGGCGGTGCGGATCGAGGTGGCCGACAGCGGCGGCGGTGGAGACGGCGTGACGACCAGCGGCAGCCCGTCGACCGGCGTCGGCCTCGCCAACATCCGCGAACGGCTGGCACAGGCCTATGGCGGCGCTCATGCGTTCACGACGCAAAAGAACGACAAGGGCGGTTTCAGCGTTATCGTCGAAATCCCCTTCGATACCGGAGAAAGAGACTGATGAGCATCCGGACCGTCCTGGTCGATGACGAACCCCTCGCCACGCAGGGCCTGCAATTGCGGCTCCAGGCCCATGAGGATGTCGAGGTCGTCGCCACCGCCGCCAACGGCCGCGAGGCAATCCGCCAGATCAAGACCCACAAGCCAGACCTCGTTTTCCTGGACATCCAGATGCCCGGTTTTGACGGTTTCTCGGTGATCCAGGGGCTGATGGAGGTGGAGCCGCCCTTGTTCGTATTCGTCACCGCTTATGGCGACCATGCGCTGCGGGCATTCGAAGCACAGGCCGTCGACTATTTGATGAAGCCGGTCGACGAGGATCGGCTGGCGGCAAGTCTCGACCGGGTGCGGCAACGCCTCGCCGAGCGCCGTGGCGCCGAGGAGGCGGAGCGGCTCAAGGAGGCCTTGGTCGAGCACGCGCCCGAGGCCGCGGAGGAACTGGCCGACGGCAACGCCGGCGAGGCGCCGGCCTCGAACCGCTTCGAGAAGATGATCAACATCAAGGACCAGGGCCAGATCTTCCGCGTCGACGTCGACACCATCGAGCGCATCGACGCCGCCGGGGACTACATGTGCATCCAGACCGGCGAGAACACGCTGATCCTGCGCGAAACCATGAAGGACCTCGAGAAGCGCCTCGACCCGCGCCGCTTCCAGCGCGTCCACCGTTCGACCATCGTCAACCTCGACCTGGTCAAGCAGGTCAAGCCGCACACCAACGGCGAGTGCTTCCTGGTGCTCGACTCGGGCGCACAGGTCAAAGTGTCGCGCAGCTATCGCGACGTGGTCGCGCGGTTTGTTCACTAAGAGGCACTGATGAAAGCCATTTTTCGTGCCGCGGCCGTTGCTGCCGCTCTTGCTCTCGTGGCTCTGCCCGCGGGCGCTCAGGCGCCGGTCGCGACCCGTCAGGTCGGCAGCGCGACGCTGGAGAACGTGCCTCCGATTCCGCAGGACGTCCGGGCCGCGGTCCAGCGCTACCAGAACTACCGCGAGGCAGTGTTCCGGGACTGGCTGCCCGACGGGTCGATCCTGATCAGCACGCGGTTCGGCTCCACCAGCCAGCTTCACCGCGTCGCCGCGCCCGGTGCCGACCGCACCCAGCTGACCTTCTTCGACGAGCCGGTCGCCGATGCGGAGACGATCCCGGGCACCAGCCGTTTCGTGCTCCAGCGTGACACCGGCGGCGACGAGTGGTTCCAGCTTTACGCAATGGGTCTCACGGGTGAGCCGGTGCAACTCACCGAGCCGGGCACCCGCAACCAGTCCTACGTGTTCAGCAAGGACGGACGGCTGATGGCGTGGGCGCGCGCGCTCAAGGGCTCGCCAGACTATGCGGTGCTGACCGCCGACCCCGCCAGCCCGGGGAGCCGCCGTGTTGCCTATCAGGGCAAGGGGGCGCTGGGCGTCGCCGACATTGCGCCGGATAATGGCCGCATCCTCCTCGAGCGCACCATCTCCAACCGCGAGACCAGGCTTGCGATCCTCGACCTGGCCGGCGGCCGAGCAACCGAGCTGCCGTGGACCGCAAGGCCGGCACGCTATGAAAACGCGCGCTTCACCCCCGACGGCAAAGGCGTGATCGTCATCACCGACCATGACAGCGATGTGCGCCGCCTCGTCGAAATCGACGTTGGCAGCGGCCGCCGGCGCCCGCTGACGCCGGCGCTCAGCTGGGACGTGGAGACCTACGACATCAGCGACGACGGCAGGCTGATTGCTTACTCGGTGAACGAGGACGGCTTTTCGCGCCTGCGCCTGGTCGACCGCGCAAGCGGCCGCGAGCTTGCACGTCCCGACTTGCCGGGCGGCGTGCTTACCGGCCTCGACTTCTCACCGGATGGACGGCAACTCGCGGTCAGCCTGTCGACGGCGCGTTCGGCCGGCGACGTGTGGACGCTGGACGTGGCCGGCGGGCGGCTGACGCGCTGGACCCATTCTGAGCTTGGGCCGATCGATCCGGCCACGTTGGCCGAGCCGAGCCTCGTCCGCTTCCGCTCATTCGATGGCCTGTCGGTCCCCGCCTTCGTCTACCGCCCTGCGGGTGTGGCGGCGGACGCCCGCACCCCCGTCATCATCGACATTCACGGAGGGCCCGAGGCGCAGACTCGGCCGAGTTGGAACCCGGGCGCGCAATATATGGCGAGCGTGCTCGGAGCGACGGTGATCCTGCCCAACGTGCGCGGCAGCGACGGCTACGGCAAGCGCTACCTCAACCTCGACAATTGGGAAAAACGCGAGGACAGCGTCCGCGACATCGGTGCCTTGCTTGACTGGATCGCCCGACAGCCGAACCTGGATCCCGCCCGGGTCGCAGTCTACGGCCAGTCCTACGGCGGCTACATGTCCCTCGCGTCGATGACGCATTATTCGGACCGCCTCGTCGGCGGGGTCGAGCGCTACGGGATCAGCGATTTCATCACCTTCCTCAACAACACCGAAGCCTACCGCCGCGACAATCGGCGCGCCGAATATGGCGATGAAAGGGTGCCGAGGATGCGCGCCGTGTTCCAGCGCATCAATCCGCTCGCCAACGTGCGCAAGATCACCAAGCCCATGCTGGTCATGCAGGGCGCCAACGACCCGCGCGTGCCCAAGTCGGAAAGCGACCAGGTCGTCGCCGAGATCCGCCGCAACGGCGTCGAGGTCTGGTACGTGGTCTTCGCGGACGAAGGTCACGGCTTCCTGAAGAAGCCGAACAACGACCTGCGCCGGGAGGTCGAGACGGTCTTCCTCAGGAAGCTGTTCGGAGGCGGCCGCTAACTGGCTCGTCGAACAGAAAGCGGGCGACCAGCGCCGCGAGCATGGCCCCGGTCACCTGCGCGGCGACGAACGCCGGCACATTGGCGGGAGCGATGCCGGCGAACGTGTCCGACAGGCTCCGCGCCACGGTGATCGCCGGGTTGGCGAAGCTGGTCGACGAGGTGAACCAATAGGCTGCGGTGATGTAGAGCCCGACGCTGGCCGGCACCCAGGCGGGCCGATGGCGCGATGTGCCGAGGATCGTCAGCACCAGGCCGAAGGTGGCGACCAGCTCTCCCGCCAGGCGGCCGAGGCCCGGCCGCGCCTTTACCGACAGCTGCAGCGTCGGCAGGTCGAACATCAGATGCGCGGCCCAGGCGCCCAGGATGCCGCAGGCCAGCTGCACCAGCACGTAGGCCAGGCCGTGGCGCCGCCGCAGCTCTCGCCGGAGCGCTGCGACCAAAGTCACCGCCGGGTTCATGTGCGCGCCCGAGACGGGGCCGAGCATGGTGATCAGCACGAACAGCATTGCGCCGGTGGCGATCGTATTGCCGAGCAAGGCGACCGCTTCGTTCCCGCCGGCCAGCCCCTCCGCCATGATCCCGGAGCCGATGACGGTTGCGAACAGGAAGAAGCTGCCGATCCCCTCCGCCGCCAGCCGCCTTCCAAGCCCGGACTCAGCCACGGCTGGGATCCTGTGGGCCGGAGCAATCGTCGCCGCCACAGCAATTTTCCGTCAGGTAAGCCAGCAGCTCCTGCATCGCGGCATAATCGGCGCGGTAGATCAGGGAGCGGTGCCGCCGCTCTTGGCTGACCAGGCCGGCGCGGCGCAGCTGCGCCAAGTGAAACGACAGCGAGCTGTTGGGCAGTCCGAGCGCGTCGGCGATGGCGCCGGCCGGCATGCCGTCGCTTCCGGCCTGGACGAGCAGCCGGAACAGGGCGAGGCGATGCTCCTGCGCAAGCGCGCCGAGCGCAGAAACCGCCGAGGTCATTTCCACGAAGGTCGAAATGCTGTCGGCGGCCGCCGCCGTCAAGTTTTTTTCGATCTTCGTCGAAATGAGCCTCGCCTAAGCCCCGCGCCGCTTCCAGAACCGCCGCCCCGGGCCGGAATTGAGCACGCTGCGTCGAAACAGGCTGGCGCCGGCACGCAGGATCAGCAGCACCCAGGCGAGCTGCCAGGCCAAGGCCAGGGCGTGCGGCCACAGCTCTGGGAGCTCGGCGGCGCGCGCGATCATCACGTAAGGCGACGACAAGGGGAAGGCGGCGGCCGCCAGTGCCGCGGGGCTGTCGGGGCTGCCGATGGCGGTGGCGGCCAGCGCGAAGATCACCACCTGCGCCATGGTCACTGGCATCGACAGGGTCTGCACCTCGCGCACCGTCGACGCCTGCGCGCCGATCGCCAGGAACACCGAGCCGAGCAGCAAGTAGCTCATTGCGAAATAGAGGAAGCAC
>DATLFV010000116.1:0-24321 GCA_035540875.1 Sphingomicrobium sp.
ACCCAGCATTTCCGCGCTCCGCGCGGCAAGGGCGGCGCGGGCTCCAACAAGAGCGGCGCGGGCGGCGAGGATCTGGTGATCAAGGTGCCCGTCGGAACCCAGGTCCTGGCCGACAACGAGGAGCGCACCCTGCTTGCCGACCTTGCCCAGGAAGGGCAGCGCGTCACCTTCCTCAAGGGCGGCGACGGCGGCCGCGGCAATGCCAGCTACAAGAGCTCGACCAACCGCGCCCCGCGCCAGCACGGCGAGGGCTGGCCGGGCGAGGAGATGTGGGTCTGGCTGCGCCTGAAATTGCTCGCCGACGCCGGCCTCGTCGGCCTGCCCAACGCCGGCAAGTCGACCTTCCTCAACTCGGTCACCAACGCCAGCGCCAAGGTCGGCGACTATCCGTTCACCACGCTGCGCCCGCAGCTCGGCGTCGTGCGCCACAAAGGGCGCGAGTTCGTGCTCGCCGACATCCCCGGTCTGATCGAGGGCGCGGCCGAGGGCGCGGGCATCGGCGACCGCTTCCTCGGCCATGTCGAGCGCACCCGCCTGCTGCTCCACCTCGTCGACGCGGCCGGCGACGACCCGGGGGGCGCCTACAGGGTGGTGCGCGGCGAGCTCGACGCCTACGGTGCCGGCCTCGCCGACAAACACGAGGTGGTGGCGCTGAGCCGCGCCGATTTGATCGACGCCAGGCAGCTCGCCAAGGTCGCGAAGGCGGTCGAGAAGGCGAGCGGTGCGCGGCCGTTCGCCATCTCCGCCCCGATCGGCGAGGGCATGGAGCCTTTGCTCGACGCGATCGTCGAGCGGCTCGGCGCGGGACCGGCCGAGCCGCGCCCCAAGGCCAGCGAACAGGACCGGCCCTGGTCGCCGCTGTGAGCGGGTGGCGATGAAGCTGGCGGTGACCGGCGGCACCGGCTTCGTCGGCGCCCATCTGCTCGACCATGCCGTGGCGCAGCGCCATGCCGTGTCGGCCCTCACCCGCCGCGACCAGCCGCCCCGCGCTCGCATGACCTGGGTCGCGGGCGCGCTCGACAATGCCGATGGCCTGGCCCGGCTCGCCGCCGGCGCCGACGCCTTGATCCATGTCGCCGGGGTGATCAACGGCGACGCGGCGGCCTTCGAGGCCGGCAATGTCGCGGGCACCGAAGCGGCCCTCAACGCCGCGCGCAGCGCCGGCGTGCGCCGCTTCGTCCACGTCTCCTCGCTTGCGGCGCGCGAGCCGGGCATCTCCATGTACGGCGCCTCCAAGGCCCGCGCCGAGGCCCTGGTGCGGCAGTCCGGCCTTGACTGGGCGATCGTCCGCCCGCCAGCCGTCTACGGCCCGGGCGACAGGGAGACGCTCGAGCTGTTCCGAATGGCCAGGCTCGGCCTGATGATGGTGCCGCCGAGCGGCCGGCTGTCGCTGATCCACGTCGCCGACCTCGCGCGCCTGCTGCTAGCCCTGGCGCGGCCCGATGCAGCGTCCGGGCTGCTGGTGGAGCCCGACGACGGCCGGCCGGGCGGCTGGACCCACGGCCAGTTCGCCGCCGCCCTGGCCCGCGCCGTCGGCCGCAGGCGCGCGCTCACGCTCCCCGCGCCCAAGGCGCTGATGCGCGCCGCCGCCCGCGCCGACCAGCTGCTGCGCGGCGACAAGGCCAAGCTGACCCCCGACCGCGCCGCTTATTTCGCCCATGAGGACTGGGTGGTCGACCCCGGCCTCGCCGCCCCGCCTCAGCTCTGGCAGCCCGCGATCCCGACCGAACAGGGCCTGCGCGACACCGCGCTGTGGTACCGCCAGCAAGGCTGGCTCTGAGCAGCATCGCGAGCGTCCGCCCGCGACTCATAGCGTACATCCAGTGCCAGTTCGTGCAGCCTTAGCCAGCGGCGACTGTTTCCCCTCTGAGCGGCAAGCGATGCAGATGCTGAGGCAATATGGCCCGCCCAACGAGGGCACCGCATATCGGCTGATCTGGTATTACAACGGGCCGTGGAAGCGCACCGAGGTCACCCGTGACGAGATCGCCCACAACTTCCCCGCGCCGCACACCGACTATATCACCAACTGGATCGACTATCCCGTCCCGGTGGAGCTGGCGACGGAGCTCACCCGCTATGACGGCAGCTGCCTGATCGACCGCACCGCTGGCGAGGCGGGCGCCCGCTGCGACAGCGAGGCGGCCAACTTCATCACGCTCAACTTCATGCACGAGATCGTGTCGGGCCAGAAGAACGTGGACGAGGCGCGCGAAGCCTATGCCGAGCAGATGTCGGCCTATCTGCTGGGCCGGCCGGCGCCCTATGCCGAGCGGCTGCTGTTCGACCCGCCGCGGGGAGGGACGATGGACCCGGATTCCGCCGTGCTCGCGCCGCAGGTGGAGCAGGTAAAGGAAAAGGCGAAGGACTTCCTGTTCGGCAGCGACCGGCAGGGCTGAATTTGAGCCAAAGCCGCGAGCTGGTTTGATCGAGGCGCATGCGGCCCGTCCTGCTTCTCGTCATGCTCCTCTTGGCGGCCGGCGTGGCGTGGCATTTCGCCGGCCGCGGCGAGTCTCCGTTCGTCGGCAGGACCCAGGCGGCGATCCGGGATGCCGGCGACGCCAGTCTGGACCAGGTCGCCGATTACTGGCTGGGCGCGACGGGCAAGGACCCCGCTGCGGGCGATGCCGCCCGCAGGGCGGCTGCGCTGGCCTTCGCCATTCGCGTCGGACGCGCCGAAGCCATCCGCGGCGGCGTGCAGCCGGTGCCCGCGGCGCTGAAGCGCAAGTTTCGCAAGCACTATGACCGGGAGGTGCTGGACGAGGCCCGCTGGACGATCGCCCAGCCGGGAAGCCGGCTCGGCCGCGTCCTCGCGCGCTGGCCCGCCCAGCACGGGGCGGTGACGCTTGGCCACGTGATCGTGTTCAAGACCCGAAAAGCCTCGCGCAGCACCGGCCTGTTCGCCCACGAGCTGGCGCACGTCGAGCAATATCGGGAGCTGGGCATCACCGAGTTCGCGCGCCGCTACGCGGCCGACATCCGGCCGCTGGAAGCGGAAGCCACGAAGAAGTCGCGGCGGGTCATGCGCAGCCTCTAACCCGCTGCGGTTTTAGCCGCAGAGGCGCTCGCGCAGGAAGCCGATCACCCGGTCGACGGCCTCGCGGGTCGGCTCGCCTTCGCGGTCGATGAGGCCGATGGTCAGCACGCTGTGCGGCGGTTCGGGGTGCTGCTTGGCAGAACTTCCCGGCACCTCAATCCCCTCAAAGCCGTCGCCAAGTTCCCGGCGCAGGGTCCTGAAGCGGGCGGAGCGGCAGAACAGAAGGTCGCCGGTGAAGCGCACGCCGAGCACCCGCAGGCCTTCCTCGCGGATCCGCCGCCGCGCATTGTCCAGCGTCGCAGGCGTCACGTGCAGCGCTGCCGCCTTGCGCGGCGTGATCGGCAAGGGGAAGGAAGGATGGGCAAGCACCGGCGCGACCACGGCCTGGTCGAGGGTCATGGTGAGCGCGAAGTTCCCGGTCACGCACATGCCCACGGCGCCGACGCCCGGGCCGCCGATCTGCTGGTGAACGTGCCGGGCAAGGGCGCGAAGCCAGTCGGTGATCGGGCTTGACCGGTTCTCGGCCAGCACGTGCCATTCGCGGCTGACGCACAGCCTCGCCAGCTCGCGCAGGCGGATGACCTCGTTGGTCGGTTTTCCGACCACGCCGAACAGATGCGGCACGAAGACGGTGAAGCCCGCATCGGCGACTTTCCTGGCGAAGCGGGCAACCTCGGCCGAGATGCCGGGCACCTCGTGCATGACGATTACGCCGGGGCCTTCGCCCTTCACATAGACGGTGCGTTCCCGGCCGAGCGCCGCGAACGGCAAGGCCTGGAAGTCGACGAGCCGGTCCATCTGTGGAGCAACGCGCGAGGGGCCCGGTAAGGGCCGGGACATCCGCTTTCGACCCAAAGCCTAATTGGCGGCTTATGTCTGCTTTGGACCCATTGCGGACATTCGCCCCACACCGTAGCCCATGTGGAAAGTGATGGAGGAGGCATGGGGCCGGTCAGCACAAGGACACTAATCGCGGCTAGGCGGGCACTCGTCTTTGTGGCGGTTCTGATTGCTGGGATAGCGATGTTGAGGAGCAATAGTCCGCTCCCCCTGTTCAGCGCGATGGCGGCTATCATGATTGTGTATACAGACCTCTGTCGAGGCTGCGGCAAGGTGCTGTTTTTCGAACGAGGCCGAACTTGGAGGCAATCGCTCAACCCGCTTTACGTCCCGCAAACTTGCTCGCGCTGCGGTGCTGAGACCTAAGGTGCTCGGATGTCCGCTTTCCACCCATTGCGGACATTCGCCACGGGGGTAAGCTACAGCCATGTACGGCATTTTGAGGGCCACCGCGCAAGCGGTTCCGAAAGCGACAATCTACCGCGTAGCGGCTGGCGTGGCCCTCGGCTCCGCAGCTCTCGCCCTGTGGATTGCGTTCATCCTCCGACCCTCAATGGGCGCGGTCGTCGGATATGTCATGTGGCCCTTCTTGATGGCTTTAGTGGCGTGGGTTGTCGCGGGCATCTTGCGGCTCCGATTGGTCGGCTACCTTCCGGGTCAGCCGAATGATGATGATTTCATCCCTCGCGCCCTCCAGCCGTGGATACGGTTCTGGCTCTTAACGCGGTTCGGCCTTCTCGGGGCGATGCTGGCGCTGTTGCTCGCAGTTATTGCCGCGGCGGTGGCGGGAGGGGCCGTGAACTACGGCGTTGAGGCGCTGGTCTACGTGGTTCTGGTTCGCATGTTCATGGACTTGGGCTTCGGTGCGGCCCTCAATCTCGGAATAATCACGCACCGCCGTAGCGCCGGTTGAATGTCCGCTTTCCACCCATTGCGGACATCACCGCCCGACCCGGCCATCGCCCCGGCTCGCGATGTAGGACCTGGGCTGACATCCCTTCGCGCGGCACTCCCTGCTCCGAACGCCGCGCCGCGCCTGCGTGACCGCGCGGATTTCGACCACCGCAGCCGCCCTGGCGCGCGTGACGAGCGCGAACCTCCAGAGGGACGGTGCGAACTTCCGGGCTGCCGCGCCGGCCGGTCCGCTGCCGCTTTTGCGCCCCATAAAGTTGCGAAACCGCCGGCTGCCGCATAGGGGCCAGCCATGACCGACCGCGCCGAAACTTACGCCGCCATCCTCCGCCTGATCGAGCCCTTCAACAAGAAGGGCGTCGAGGTCGGCGAGAGCACGCGCTTCGCCCAAGACCTCGAGTGGGACAGCCTGACCGTGATGGACTTCGTCGCTTCGGTCGAGGACGAGTTCGACATCCTCATCAGCATGAACCGCGCCGCCGAGATCGAGACGGTCGGCGAGCTGGTCGATGCGGTCGGTCAGCTCCGGACGAGCGCGTGACCGATCCCGGCATCGAAGGCGGCGTGCCGGCGGCCGCAGGCGCTTCGGCCAGCGACCTGTTCAGCAAGTTCGACCCGCTCATCCGGCAGCGCGAGGATTTGCTGGCGACCGGCCTCACCGACCCCTTCAACCTGGTGATGGAGCGGGTCGAAAGCCCGACGGTGGCGATCTGCAACGGCCGCCGCACGATCCTGCTCGGCACCTACAATTACATGGGCATGACCTTCGATCCCGACGTCGTCGCGGCCGGCAAGAAGGCGCTCGACGAGTTCGGCTCCGGAACCACCGGCAGCCGCGTGCTCAACGGCACCTATTCGGGCCACCGCGCGGTCGAGCAGGCGCTGCGCGACTTCTACGCGATGGACCACGCAATGGTCTTCTCGACCGGCTATCAGGCCAATCTCGGGATCATCTCGACCATGGCCGGCAAGGGCGACTATGTCGTCCTCGACATCGACAGCCACGCCTCGATCTACGACGGCTGCGCGCTCGGCAACGCCGAAATCGTGCCCTTCCGCCACAATGACGTCGACGCGCTCGACAAGCGCCTGCGGCGCATTCCCGAGGGCGCCGGCAAGCTGGTCGTGCTCGAGGGCGTCTATTCGATGCTGGGCGACGTCGCGCCATTGAAGGAGATGGTCGCCGTCTCGAAGGCCAACGGCGCCATGGTGCTGGTCGACGAGGCCCATTCGATGGGCTTCATCGGCGACAATGGCCGCGGCGTCGCCGAGGCGCAGGGGGTGATCGACCAGGTCGACTTCATCATCGGCACCTTTTCCAAGTCGGTCGGCACAGTCGGCGGCTTTTGCGTCTCCAACCATCCCAAGTTCGAGATATTGCGGCTGGTGTGCCGCCCTTACGTCTTCACCGCCTCGCTGCCGCCCTCGGTGGTGGCGACCGCCGCCACCTCGATCCGCAAGCTGATGCACGGCGCCGACAAGCGCGCCCATCTGTGGGAGAACAGCCGGCGCCTCCACGCCGGCCTCAAACAGCTTGGCTTCACCCTCGGCACGGCCGAGCCGCAGTCGGCGATCATCGCGGTCATCATGCCCGACCTTCAGACCGGCGCGGCAATGTGGGAGGCGCTGCTCCACGAGGGGCTCTACGTCAATCTCGCCCGCCCCCCCGCGACCCCGGCCAACATGACCCTGCTGCGCTGCTCCCTGTGCGCCGAGCACAGCGCCGCGCAGGTCGAGGAGATCCTCGGCATGTTCGCCGCCGCGGGCCGGGCGACGGGCTGCATCCCCTCCGGCGAATGACCGGCTTCCGCGCCGCGGATCAGGGGTCTACACTCGCGGCATGACGCCCATGGCTGACGAAGCGCGCTTCGACTGGCGCCGTGGCGGGGCGGCGGCGATTGCCCTGGCGGCGACCCTCGTGCTGCTGGGCATGGTCGTCCTGGTGTCCCTCGCCAACGACGACCGCGAGCGCGCCTTGGCCGCCGAGCGCCGCGCCTACGACGTCGGCCTGGTGGTGCGCAGCGTCGGCGCCTCGATCTCCCGGTCCGAGGCGGCGCTCGGCCGCTTCGTCCTGGACGAGGAGGTCGGCACCAGCGGCAACATCTACTACAGCCAGTGGCGGCTTGCCGAGCGTCAGATTGCCCAGCTCGACCGGCTGCTGCGCCACAGCCCCGAGCAGTCGGAGCGCGTCGGCCGGCTGCGGCAATTGTTCGATCGCCGCGGCGAGGAGCTGGCGCTCGCGGCCCGCGCCGCCGCCGCCAAGATGGGACAGGGCGGCACCGCTTATTATTATGCCGCCGGCCGCTCGCCGACCGGCCCGGCGCTCGACCGCCTGCTCGACGAGATCGCCGCCAGCGAGCGGCAGGCGCTGCGCACCCGCATCCAGCAGAGCCGGATTTTCTCGGCCAAAGCGAGCCGGATGACCGACTATCTGAGCTTGCTCGGGCTGGTGGTCGGAGTCGGCGCCATCTTCCTGACCGTGGTCGCGGTGCAGGCGCTGCGCCAGTTCGCCTTCGCGCGCCGCCAGGCCGAGAGCGAAGCCGAACGCGCCGAGGCCCTGGAAATGGCGGTGCGCGACCGCACCCAGGAATTGTGGGAAGCCAATCAGGCGCTGAAGGCCGAGGCCGAGGAGCGCCAGGCCGCCGAGGCGCAGCTGCGCCAGGTCCAGAAGATGGAGGCGGTCGGCCAGCTCACCGGGGGCATCGCCCACGACTTCAACAACATGCTGGCGGTGGTGGTCGGCGGCATTGATCTGGCCCTGCGCCGGCTCAATGGGCCGCGCCGCGAGGTCATGGCCCATCTCACCAATGCCATGGAGGGGGCGACCCGCGCCGCCGCCTTGACCCGCCGCCTGCTGTCCTTCGCCCGTTCCGAGCCGCTGCTGCCCGAGCAGATCGACGGGGCGGAGCTGGTCGGCAGCATGTCCGATCTGCTCGACCGCACTCTGGGCGAGCGCATCCAGGTCGAGACCGATCTCGCGCCCGACACCTGGCCGATCTACGTCGACCCGCACCAGCTCGAGAATGCGATCGTCAACCTCGCCGTCAATGCCCGCGACGCGATGGACGGCACCGGGGTGGTGCGCATCGCCACCGCCAACGTCCGCATGCAGGCCAACGAGGTCGGCGACATCAGGCCCGGCGAATATGTCCGCTTCAGCGTCACCGACAGCGGCTGCGGGATGAGCGCGGAAGTGCTGGAGCGCGCGTTCGAGCCGTTCTTCACGACCAAGCCGGTCGGCAAGGGCACCGGGCTCGGGCTCAGCCAGATCTTCGGCTTCGCGCACCAGTCCGGCGGCGAGGTCGGCATCGAGAGCGAGGTCGGCAAGGGCACCACCGTGTCCATCTATCTGCCGCGCAGCGAGGCGGCGGCCGCGTCGCTTCGGCTCCACCCGGCCGCGCCGCATCGCGACGACGCCGACACCCGCGTGCCGGGGGCGCGGATCCTGCTGGTCGAGGACGATCCGCGGGTCCGCGCCGCCACCGTCGATGCTCTGGAGGATCTCGATTATCAGCCGGTCGCCTGCGCCAGCGGCGCCGAGGCCATCGCCTTGTTCGAGGCGCAGGAGTTCGACCTCGTCATCAGCGATGTCATCATGCCCGAGATGACCGGCCCCGAACTCATCCGCCACCTCAAGGCGAGCTATGACGCCGACTTCGCGGTGCTGTTCGTGACCGGCTATGTCGGGGAGGGCGAAAGCGACGACCTGGTCGGCTATGAACTGCTGCGCAAGCCGTTCACCGTCAGAGCCTTGTCGGCGGCGGTCGGAGCGGCCCTGGCGCGGCCGCCTAGCGCACCGCGCCGGAGCGGAGAAGCCGCGGCAGCAGGCTGATCGCCGCAAGCAAAGGGTGGCGCCGCTGCCACGGCTTGAGGACGATGCTGGTGCCGGCGTGGCGGTTGATCTTCCAGGCAATATAGTCGGCGCCGCCGGCAAATGTGGCGCTGGCCTTGGCAAGGCGCAGCACCGACAGCGCCTTGCCCTCCAGCCGGCGCCGCCGCCAGCTCGGTTGCGCCGCCGGACCAAGGGCGGCGATCGCTCGAGCCGCCGGCGCCGTGAAGCTCAGGTAGCGATCGGGATCGCTGTCGACGACCGACAGGCCGCGGGCACTGCGCTCGGCCCTGAGCTCGGCCGAATAGGTGAGCGAAAAGGCGCGCCGCCACCAGTCGAGCTCGGTTTCGCCGGGCACCCTTCCCGCTGCCGCCAGCAATGTCGGGGCGGCGCGCGCCACGGCGGCGACCGCCCGCTCCCGTGCCCGGGCATCGGCTGCCCACACCAGCCGCGACGGCTGGGCAAAGCGCGCCCACACCGACACGCTGCGGGTCTCGGGTCCGTTCATACGGTGGAAGTCGGCCTCGCTGAGGACCGCATATTTCGCGGTGAGCCCACCGGCCGAGAACGGGAAGACGTTAGGGGGAACGAGCCGGTTGGCGGCCGCCAGCCAGCCCTTGCCGTAGGCGCGGCGGTAGTCGGAGACGATCAGGTAGAAGTCGAGCATCAGCCCGTCGAGCTGCTTCTCGCGAAGGCACGAGCCGTAGAACAGGACCGCGCGCGAGGCCTCGCCATGGGCAGCTGCGATGGCCTGGGCCAGGGCCTCGACCCTCGGGTCCACGGGCGCGCCCAGTTCCTGCGCGACGAGTTGCTCGAGCCGCGCCAAGGCGTTGCTCAGGCCGCGAGGCGGACGAACGACAGCGGCTGCGCCGGCCGGAGCAGGATCGGCCGTCCGATCTCCGCCTCGAACGTCTCGCCGTCGAGAATCACGCTCGAGCGGTCGCCCTCGATGCTGATCTCCTCAGCCTGCTCGAAGGTGACGCCGCGCACCTTGCGCTGCCCGAGCTTGCCGAGCAGGCTGTCGACGAAGGCGCGGAGCAGCGACACCGGCCGCTCCTCCACCGCCAGCAGCTTGAGGAAGCCCGGCTTGGCCCGGCTGAGCTCGCTCGACAGCAGCATCTTGTCCAGGGTGGTGACCACCAGCAAGGTGAAGCGGCCCGACAGCCGCTCGCTGCTCGTCGTCGACACTTCCAGTGGCCGCGGCCGCGGCGGCAGGAAGCCGGCCTTGAGCCGCAGCACCAGGGCCATCAGCAGCGCCAGGGCCGTGATGCCGTGGCTGATCCCGTTGGGCAGGCCAAGCGGATAGATCTTGTTGCGGCAGTAGAGGATGGTGTCGGCGAGCCCGGCACCGCCGAGGAACATGCCGATCACCGGCCTTTGCTCGTCGCGGCCGAGGCGAAGCGCGATCAGTTCGCGCGCGACGATGTGCGGCTTGAGATCGGCCTGCGCGAGCGCCAGCAGCCTTTGCAGCGCCGCCACCGGATCGCCCTGCGCACCCAGGTCGAGCGCGATGAGGTTGGTCTTACCGCTCGGCAGCACGGCGACCGGCGGCGGCTGGTCCCCGAAATGGCCGCCGTTGTGGAGCTCGGTCAGCGCCGCCTGCACGGTCCCGTCGCCGCCGTTGATGACCAGCATCTTGGGACGGATGCGCGCAATCGTCTTCAGCGCCTCGCCGACCTGGTCGGCGCGCTCCACCTCGTAATGGAAGATGTCCGGATGATCGGCGCAAAACGCCCGCACCCGGGGAAGCTGCGCAAGATTGCCCGTCGACTTGGGGTTCGACAACAAGGCGATGCGCGCGCGCCCCATCAGCCGTTCACGGGACCGATGCTAAGGCCGTTGCGGTACTGGAGCACCACCGGCACCCTGCGCGGCGAGGCACCGACCTGGATCGCCGTCGCGGCGAAGGATGGCTTGAGGTTGGTCAGCGACAGGCGCGGATTGTTGGAGTAGCCGGCCCCGTCGTTGACGTCCTTGTCGCCGTTTCCGTTCAGGTCGTGGTGGACAGCGATCGCGTAGCGCCCGGGTCCGGGGACCGACAGGCAGACGTCCATCGGACCACCCGAGCGGACGGTGATGGTGTCCTTGCTGACGGTGCCCCGCTTTTGCAGGTAGCTGCCCGATTCGTAGACGCCGATCTTGATCTGCCCGGTCGGTCTCTTGAGGCCGCTGACGCGCACCAGCACGGCAGGCTTTCCAGCGCGACAGCTTGCGGCGTCACTGCCGAGGATCGCGGCCGGGCTGGCGGCCGCACTGGTCCCCGCAAGGGCGAAGAGGAGGGGGTAAGCAAGTTTCGACATGGTGTTCTTGGACCCGATCATTATATGCACAGGCGCGACGGCTCCCCTCCTCCGCCCCTCGGGGAGAGCCTTGCGCAGTGGCAATGTCGGGTCGCTTTGCGGCCAAATCATGGTGTTGGGACGACCAGAATTTGGGCGCTGTGAAGCTGATTGACCGCTACCTCGCCCGCTCCATTGCGGTCCCCTTGTTCGGCACGTTGGTGCTCGCCGCCATGCTGCTGGTGCTCGACAAGATGCTCCGGCTGTTCGATTTCGTCGTCACAACGGGCGGTCCGGTCAGCGTCGTGTGGAAGATGCTGGTCAACCTGCTGCCGGAATATTTCGCGCTCGGCATCCCGATCGGGCTGATGCTCGGCATCCTGCTCGCCTTCCGCAAGCTTGCGCTCGCGTCGGAGCTGGACGCGCTGCGCGGCAGCGGCGTCGGCTACGGGCGCCTGCTGCGGGTCCCCTATGCCTATGCGATCGCGTTGATGCTGCTCAACGTCGTCATCGTCGGCTGGCTCGAGCCCTACGCCCGCTATCGCTACCAGGGCTTGCGGTTCGACCTGCGCTCGGGCGCGCTCGGCGCCTCGATCAAGGTCGGCGAGTTCACCAATTTGGGCAAGCGCTTCACGCTGCGCATCGAGCGCAGCGAGGACGGCGGCACGCAGCTGCACGGCATCTTCGTCGCGGTCGACGACAAGTCGGGCGCAAACATCGTCGCCAGCGCCGAGCAGGGCCGCTTCCTGGCGACCGACGATCCCGACAAGATCCTGTTCCGCCTGCAGCGCGGTAGGCTTGTCCAGGACTCGCCCAAGTTCGCGACTCCCCGCACACTGTCGTTCGAAAGCTACGACTTGCCGATCGACATCCCAGCCGTGGAGGGCTTCCGCCGCCGCGGCCATGACCATGACGAGCTGACCCTGCCGGAGGTCGTGCGCGAGGCCTACGGCCCGGCCCAGCCCGCCGCCGACCGCCGCGCCGCGCAGGCCAATCTCCACTTCCGGCTGACCGAGGTGATGATGATGCTGGTTCTGCCGCTGCTCGCGGTGGCGCTCGCCATCCCGCCCAAGCGCAGCTCTTCCTCGCTCGGCATCTTCGTGGGGATCGTGATGGTGGTCGCCTATCACAAGGTCAATCAATATGCCGAGCAGGCAGGCGCCCAGGGCCGGCTCGATCCGCACTTGGCCTTGTGGGTGCCGTTCGTAGCGATGGTCGCGCTAATCATCTGGATGTACCATGTGATCGCCCATCGCCCGGGCGGCCAGCCGATCGCCGCGCTCGAGCGCGCCTTCGCGCGGGTCGGCCGCCTGATCCGCTCGGCGCTGCCCCGACGCAGGCTTCCCGCCTGATGCAGCTCGCCCCCTTTCCCTCGCCGCGGCTGGCTCTCTACACGGTCAAGTTGTTCCTGACGCGCAGCCTCGCGGTACTCATCGCGCTGGTGCTGATCCTGATGATGCTCGACCTGCTGGGGGAATCGGGCAAGATCCTGAGGGTGCCAGGCAATGGCGATGCCGAGCTGTGGCGCTACGTCAGCCTGCGCCTGCCGATGCTGATCTCGCGCTTCCTGCCCTTCTCGATCCTGCTCGGGACCTTGATCGCCTTCGCCGGCCTGAACCAGCACAGTGAGGTGGTGGCGATGAAGGCGGCGGGCATTTCGGCGCACCAGCTGCTGGCGCCGCTGATCATCGCCAGCGTCGGCGTCGCGGCGCTGACCTTTGCCTTCAACGAGACGATCGTCGTCAAATCGGCGCGCACCGTGAACGCCTGGAGCGACAATGATTACAAGCCGCTGCCGCCGACCAGCGACATCCAGACCAATGTCTGGGTGATCGCCGGCGACGATCTGCTGCGGGTGCGGCAGGTGGTCGGCCGCGGGGCTGGGATCCGGGCCGCGGGACTGACCCTTTATGAGCGCGAGGCCGGCACCCTCGCGCGGATCATCGAGGCCGAGCGCGGCGTCCCGACCGACGGCGCCTGGCGGGTCGAGAACGTGCGCATCTATGATTCCTCCCGCAACCTGGTCGAGCGCCGGCCCGCGGCCCGGCTGCTCGACGGTGTCGAGCCCGAGCGGCTGACGCTCGCCAAGGCCGACCCGGACGAGCTCGATTTCTTCACGCTGCGCGAGCGGATCGGCCAGCTCGAGCGGGCAGGCCGCTCGACCGACGCGGCCGAGGCGGCGCTGTGGCACAAGATCACCGGCCCGCTTTCGGCCGTGCTGATGCCGCTGCTCGCCGCCGTCGCCGCCTTCGGACTCGCCCGCTCCGGCCACGTGCTGCTGCGCGCCACGGTCGGCATGTTGCTGGGGTTCGCTTATTTCGTCGCCGACAATTTCAGCCTGGCAATGGGCAATGTCGGCGCCTACCCGCCCCTGCTGGCGGCCTGGGCACCGTTCGTCCTGTTCCTGCTGATCGGCGAGACCGTGCTGATCCGCACCGAGGAATGACGGGCGCAGGGGCTGCCGGGGGCAGTCCCGAGCACCGTCATCGGGCGCAGGAACTGCCGGGGGCAGTCCCGAGCACCGTCATCGAGCGCAGGGGCTGCCGGGGGCGAGCGAGCACCGTCATCGAGACCACGTCACACTAAGGCCGCATTGCAGTCGCAGCACGGCGACCCAATATCGGGGTCATCCCATCGCGATCAGGCTGTTGAAGGCGTTCTACGTGAAACATGAAGTGGTTACCGGCGGAATCTGGCAGCGGTCGCATTATCTCGACCGCATGACCCTCAAGGAATTGTGGGTCGCATTCTTCCGCTATCCGGCGATCATCGCCTATCTGGCGCTGAGCGCCGCCAGCATCGGCGTCTGGTTCGCAAGGCCGGCCGGCGCACTGGCGACAGCCGCGGCCGCGGCGGCCGTGGTGCTCGCCTATCCTTTGGTCTGGTACGCGATCCACCGCTGGGTGCTGCACTCCAAATGGATGTTCAAGGTGCCGGCACTGGCCTCGACCTGGAAGCGCATCCACTACGACCACCACCAGGATCCCAACCACTTGGAAGTGCTGTTCGGCGCGCTTCACACGACCCTTCCGACCATCGCCATCGTCACCTTGCCGCTCGGTTATGCGATCGGCGGCGTCGGCGGCGCCGCGGCGGCGTTCGCGGCGGGGCTGATCACGACCTGCGTGTACGAGTTCGTGCACTGCATCCAGCACCTCGCCTACAAGCCGAAGTGGAAGTTCATCGCCGAGATGAAGAAGCGTCACATGGCGCACCACTTCCACGACGAGCGCGGCAATTACGGCATCACCAATTATTTCTGGGACCGCCGCCTTGGCACCTTCTACGACCGGCCGGAGCGGCCCGAGAAGAGCCCGACGGTGTTCAACCTGGGCTACACGCCCGAGGTGGCCAAGCGCTATCCCTGGGTCGCGCGGCTGTCGGGCGGCGTCGCGACCGGCCACCCCCGCAAGCGCCGCGACGCGGCCTGAGCCGCTGCCGGCCGCCCGGTCGGGGTGATCCGCCACACGGTGTTCGACAGATCGTCGGCAACGATCAGCGCGCCGTTCGGATCGACTGTGACGCCGACCGGACGCCCGAACGTCTTGCCATCGGCCTGGAAGCCGGTGACGAAATCGACCGGCGGACCTGACGGGCGTCCGCCGCGAAACGGCACGAACACCACCTTGTAGCCGACCGGCGTCCTGCGGTTCCAGCTGCCGTGCATGCCGACGAAGACGCCCTCGGCGAACTGGGCCCCCATGGCGGGTGTCGAAAAGGCGAGGCCGAGCGGGGCGACGTGCGAACCCAGCGCATAGTCGGGCCGCACCGTCTTGCGCACCATGTCTTCGCGGAACGGCTGCACGCGCCGGTCGGGCCTGCCGCCCCAATATGCATATGGCCAGCCGTAGAAGGCGCCGCGGCGGACCGAGGTCAGATAGTCGGGCGGCAAATTGGGCCCGAGTTCGTCGCGCTCGTTGACCACCGCCCACAACTGGCCGAGCCCGGGCTGCACGGCGAGCGCGGTCGGGTTGCGCAGTCCGGTTGCGAACCGCCGGGTGGCGCCGCTCTCGGCGTCGACCTCCCAGACCATCGCACGCTCTTCCTCGACCGCCATGCCGCGCTCACCGATGTTGCTGTTGGAGCCGATGCCCACATAGAGGCTGCGGCCGTCGGCGCTGGCCGCCAGCGCCTTGGTCCAGTGGTGGTTGATCGCGGCCGGGAGCGGGGCGACGGTGACCGGCGGCCCGCTGGCGCGGATCTGCCCCGGCCGATAGTCGAAGCGCACCAGCGCATCCTGGTTGGCGACGTAGAGGCGCTCGCCGACCAGCGCCAGGCCGTAAGGAGCGTTGAGCTTTTCGGCGAAGACGGTCCGCCCTTCATAGGTGCCGTCGCCGTCGGCATCGCGCAGCAGGGTGAGGCGGTTTCCGCTCTTGGCGGGACTGGTGCCCTGCTCCATCAGGTAACCGGCAAAGAAGTCCTTCGGCCGCAGCGGCGGCGTCTCCTCCCCGCCCTTGCCTTCGGCCACCAATATGTCGCCGTTGGGAAGCACCAGGGTCTGGCGCGGGATCATCAGCCCGTCGGCAATGGCCGCGACGGTGTAGCCCTGCGGAACCGTCGGACGGCGGTCACCCCATTGCGCGGGCTTGGCGATCTCCATCCCCGGCAACAGGCCGCGCTGCTTGTCGGGAAGGTCCGGGTTGGGGCCGAACTGGGCAACGTCCGGATCACGGCCGCACGCGCCGAGGAGGGCAAAGGTGGCAGCAGCGGCCAGCAGGCGGGTCCGGGTCATCGTGCTGCTCCCCCGCGCGCTGTCGAGAACCCCAGCCACACCGAGGCGAAAGCCAGCAAGAGGACGAGGACCGACAGGATCAGGCCCTCCGGCATCGTCGCCCATGCGTCCTTGTTATGGACCAAAGCGCTGATGAACCCGAGCACGAAGGTGGCGAGCAATGCCGCGGCATGAAGCAGCCAGCGGCGGTCGCGCCGGCGATCGGCACGCAACAGGTCGACCACCGCCCACAGCAGCGCAGCACCCGCGAACAGCAGCATGCCGACGACCAGCCATGCGGTGAAATTGATCCACTGCACCTCCTGGCTGCTCCAATAGGCCCAGTCGCTCAGCAAGGCGCCGAGCGCCAGCGGCAAGATCGAGGCCAGCAGCACGGCCTGGACCGGGTGGATCCGACTTCTCGAATTCGGGACGATGCCGGTGGCCAAGGTGCCCCCCTTTCAGCGTCGAGCGCCGCGTGGCGGCACAATGAGCGAACAGGATGATACGCCGACAGCTACGGTGCCGCGAGGCACCGTCACTAGGCAAAGTCGCCGGGCCGGATTCAGTTCCCCGAACGGCAACGCTTATTGCGCGGCGGGCTCGAGCCTGTCCTCGGTGCGGGTGTCGAAGTCGGAGGCATCGTGGCGCTCGTGGAGCTGCTCGTGCGGCTCACCGGTGCGGCGGTTGACCATCCGGCCGCGCCGCACGGCGGGACGCCCGGCGAGCTGCTTCGCCCAGCGCTGGAGATGCGCATAGTCCTGGACGCTCAGGAACTGCGCGGCGTCGCCATAGAGCTCGCCGAGCACAAGGCCGCCATACCAGGGCCAGATCGCCATGTCGGCGATGCTGTAGTCGGCGCCGGCGACGAACTCATGGCTGGCCAGCCGGCGGTCGAGCACGTCGAGCTGGCGCTTGGCCTCCATCGCGAAGCGGTTGATCGCATATTCGATCTTCACCGGCGCATAGGCATAGAAATGGCCGAAGCCGCCGCCGAGGAATGGGCCGCTGCCGACCTGCCAGAACAGCCATGACAGGGTCTCGGCGCGGGCTGCGCCATCGCTCGGCAGGAAGGCGCCGAACTTCTCGGCCAAATAGACCAGGATCGCACCGCTTTCGAAGACCCGCACCGGCTCCGCGCCGCTGCGGTCGACCAGCGCCGGGATCTTGCTGTTGGGATTGATGCCTACGAAGCCACTGGAGAACTGGTCGCCCTCCATGATGTCCACCACCCAGGCATCATATTCGGCTTGCTCGTAGCCGGCGGCGAGCAGCTCCTCGAGCAGGATCGTGACCTTCTGGCCGTTGGGCGTGCCGAGCGAATAGAGCTGCAGCGGGTGCTTGCCGACCGGCAGCTCGCGATCGTGGGTGGCGCCGGCAACCGGCCGGTTGATGCTGGCGAAGCGGCCGCCGCTCGGCTGCTCCCAGGTCCAGACACTTGGGGGCTGGTATTCGCTGTCGTCGGCCATGCGCTTCGTGCTCCTGAGCTCGGGGAGCCGCCTAGCTAGGAACCCGTCGCGGCACTTACCACTGCTGGCGCCTCGCTGCTGGGCAGGCTAGCCAGTCCCGCCATGAGCCGGGAACTCGTCCTTCGCCCCGTGAGCGCGCGCGCTGACCGCAAGCGGTTCGTCGACTTTGCATGGGACGTGTACGCCGCCGACCCGGCCTGGGTGCCGCCGCTCAGGAACGAGGTGCACGGGCTGCTCGACCCGAAGAAGAACCCGTGGTTCGAGCATGGCCGGGCGCAGCTGTGGCTGGCGGAGCGCGGCGGGCGCACCGTGGGGCGGATCAGCGCCCAGGTCGACGCGCTGGTGCAGCAGCACATGGGTGCGGGCACCGGACAGTGGGGCATGTTCGAGGCGCTCGACGGCGAAGCGGCCGCCGCGCTGATCGCCGCTGCCGAGGGCTGGCTGCGCTCTCAGGGCATGACTCGGGCGCTGGGGCCGTTCAGCATCTCGATCTGGGACGAGCCGGGACTGGAAATCTCCGGCCACGATGAGCCGCCCACCGTGATGATGGGCCACCACCGGCCTGAATATCGCGGCTGGATCGAGGCTGCCGGCTACATCAAGGCGCGCGACCTTGTGACCTATGAGGTCGACATCGCCGGCTGGTCGGACCCAATGATCGACCGGCTGGTCGCCGCCGGCACGCGCAACCCGCGCATCTCCATCCGCACGGTCGACAAAAGCCGCTTCCGGGCCGAGGCCCGGATCATCCTCGATCTGCTCAACGACGCATGGTCGCAGAACTGGGGCTTCGTCCCGCTCACCGATGCGGAGATTGCCCACGCCGGCCGGAAGCTGAAGCCGATCATCTACGAGGATCTGGTGCGGATCGCGGAGGTCGACAACGAGCCGGCGGCGTTCATGATCACCTTGCCCGACATCAACGAGCTGATCCGTGACCTCGACGGCCGGCTGTTCCCGTTCGGCTGGGCCAGGCTGCTGTGGCGGCTGCGGCGGCCGCGCACGCGCCGCGCCCGAGTGCCCCTCATGGGCGTCGCCAGCCGGCTTCACGGCACCCGGCTGGCGAGCCAGCTCGCCTTCATGCTGATCGAGTTCACCCGCCGCGACGCCGTGGCCAAGTACGGCATCACCACCGGGGAGTTCGGCTGGATTCTCGAGGACAACAAGGGAATGCTGTCGATCGCCGAGCTGCCGAGCGCCCGGGTCAACCATGTCTACCGCATCTTCGAAAAGGCGCTCTAGGCGAGCTCGATCCAGGTCGGCGCGTGGTCGGACGCCTTGTCCTCGCCGCGCGCCCAGCGGTCGACGCCGGCGCCACGCAGCCGATCGGACGCCTCCGGCGAGCACAAGAGATGGTCGAGGCGGAAGCCGAGGTCCCGCTGCCAGCAGCCGGCGGTATAGTCCCAGAAGGTGTAAAGCTTCGGCTCGTCGGGATGAAACGCGCGCAAGGCGTCGGTCCAGCCCTGGTGCACCAGGCGCCGCCAGCCTTCGCGCGCCTCGGGCTGCATCACCGCGTCATGGGCCGTGGCGCGCACCGAAAAGACGTCGCGGTCCTCCGGCACCACGTTCCAGTCGCCCGCCAGCACCACCGGCCGCTCGTCGGCGAGGAGCTCGGCGGCGTGCGCGCGCAGCCGTTCGAGCCAGCGCAGCTTGTAGTCGAACTTCTCGGTGCCGACGGGATTGCCGTTGGGCAAATAGATCGACGCGACGACCAGGCCACAGGTTTCCGCTTCGATATAGCGGCTCTGCACGTCGTCGGGGTCACCCGGAAGCCCGGCGCGCCTGAGCTGCGGCGTGTCGCCGCGGACCAGGATTGCGACGCCGTTGAAGCCCTTCTGCCCGTGCCACACCGCGCCATAGCCCGCGGCCTCGATATCGGCGATCGGCAACGCCTCGTCGGCGCACTTGAGCTCCTGCAGGCACACCACGTCGGGCCGCTCGCGCCCGAGCCATTCGACCAGGCGCGGCAGGCGCGCGCGAATGCCGTTGAGGTTGTAGGTGGCGAGCTTCACCGCTGCGGCTTAGCCGGAGCGATGAAGCTCGTCATCCCGGACCTGATCCGGGGTCTCGTCGAGACTGCTCGCGAGCTCTTGTCCCGAGGTGCCGGCCTGCGCCGGCACGACGCTAGATGCTGAAGCTGCTCCCGCAGCCGCAGCCGGAGGCGGCATTGGGGTTGGTGACCTTGAAGGCGGCGCCGCCGAGATCCTCGACGAAGTCGACCGCCGAGCCGGTCACCAGATCGAGGCTGACCGGGTCGACCACCAGCTTGACCCCGTCGGTCTCGGCGACCGCATCGTCAGCGGCGGGCGCGTCGGCTAGCTCGAACTTGTAGGTGAAGCCGGCGCAGCCGCCGCCGTCTACGCCCAGGCGCAGGATGGCGGGCTTGCCCTGGCGCGCGGCGATCCAGGCGACGCGGCGGGCGGCATTGGCTGTGAGAGTGACGGTCACGATGGGCAGATAGGGCCTGCCCCCAGCACCAGCAAGGTGATCAGTCCTGGCCTCGGCCAGGGATCAACGCTTCTCCGGCCCGCCGAGCGCGACCTGATCCATCGCCGCGCCATGCGCCTTGTTGCGCATCGCCAGCAGATAGTCGGTCGACTTCATGAACGGGATCGGGTTGACGGCGCGGCCGTCGATGCGGACCTCGTAGTGCAGGTGGCTGCCGGTCGAGCGGCCGGTCGAGCCCATGCGGCCGATCATCTCGCCGCGGCGGATGCGCTGGCCTTCGCGGACGCTCAGCGAGGACAGATGGGCGTAGCGGGTCTCGATGCCCTTGCCATGGTCGATCTTGATGAGGTTGCCGTAGCCGCCATTGTGCCAGCCGGCGCTGGTGACGACGCCGTCGGCGGTCGCATAGATGGGCGTGCCGACCGGGCCCGAAAGGTCGATACCGGCGTGCATCGCGGCGCGGCCCTGGAAGGGGTCGGCGCGCATTCCGAAGCCGGAGGTGAAGGCGGCCAGCTTGACCGGCTTCTCCGACGGGACGGCGATGGCACCGTCCTGCAGGTTGTCGAGCTTCTTCCAGCTCATGAACAATTGCCTGAACGTCGGGTCGCCCTTGGCCGCCGGCTCGAGCGGTCCGCCCACGCCGCCGCCAAGGCGGTCGGGGTTGATGCCGAGGCGCTTGAGCTCGGCGGCGGCCACGCTGTAGCGCTGCTCGAGCTTGCGGGCGGCGGCGAGCGCCAGCGCGTCCTGGTTGGCCTCGGCACGGTCGAGCGGCGCGGCGACGGCGCCCGGAACATCGCTGGAAGCGGAGGCCGCAGCGATCGCGCGATCGTCGACGTTCTCGCCCGCCAGCATTGCCGCGAGCAGCGCCTGGCGCTGCTCAAGCTTGCGGGCACGCGCCTCGGTCGCAGCCGCGAGCGAAGCAAGGTCGGTGGAGGCGGCGACCTGCGCAGAGCCGGCAACCAGCCGGGCGGCGGCATAGCCGGACCAGCCGACCAGGATCATCAGTGCCACGAAGAGAACAGCCTGGACCGGAGCCGAGACGCGGAAGCGCCGCAACCGCGCGCCGTCGTGAACGAACAGATCGCGGTCACGAAACAATGCGCCGGTTGCACTTGCCAGTTGCGGCATCAGCCTGTCGCTCCCAAATCCTTCTCGCTCGGGCCGCACCCCAATGCGCGGCACCTCGCGAAAACCAGTGATGAAAGGAGCTCCCCAGCCCCAGCTGTCGACGGCGCGGATTGCCCCCCGCACTGCCGACGGGCTGAAACTGGCCCGAGTTGGTTAATGAACTCAATAGATGGTTCCGGTATGCGGGACGAACCGTAGGAGCGCTGCGGTGAATGGATGTTTCGGACCCATAAACATTTCGAAACCTTGCTCCCGATCAACAGGCACTGGCGCGAATCTCTCACGCGGCGATTGTCACGCGCGTCTCAGCCGCTAGGGCGGTTACCGGGCCACGCCGCCCCAACGCGGCGCGTGCTCTCTGCAAGGAGAGTTGAATGACCGAACAGCCGCAGCGGCGCCCGGCGCGCCCGTTCTTCTCGTCCGGCCCCTGCGCCAAGCCGCCCGGATGGGCTCCTGAAAAGCTCGCCACCGCCAGCCTCGGCCGCTCGCACCGCTCGGCCATCGGCAAGGCGCGCCTTGCCCGCTGCCTGGCGCTGATGCGCGAAATGCTCGAGCTGCCCGACAGCCACCGAATCGGCATCGTGCCCGGCTCCGACACGGGTGCCTTCGAAATGGCGATGTGGACCATGCTTGGGGCACGGCCCGTCACCTGCCTCGCCTGGGAGAGCTTCGGCGAAGGCTGGGTGACCGATGCCGCCGAGCAGTTGAAGCTCGATCCGGCGGTCATCCGCGCCCCCTACGGCGAGCTTCCCGATCTCGCGCAGGTCGACTGGGACAGCGACGTTCTGTTCACCTGGAACGGCACCACCTCGGGCGTGCGTGTGCCCGATGGCGAGTGGATTTCGCCCGACCGCGCCGGCCTCAGCTTCGCCGACGCGACCAGCGCGGTCTTCGCCTACCCCTTGCCCTGGGATCGCATCGATGTCGCCACCTTCTCCTGGCAGAAGGTGCTGGGCGGCGAGGCGGCGCATGGCGTGCTGATCCTCGGGCCCCGCGCCGTCGAGCGGCTGGAAAGCTTCACCCCCGACCGGCCGCTGCCAAAGCTGTTCCGGCTGACCTCGAAGGGCAAGCTGATCGAGGGCATCTTCACGGGCGAGACGATCAACACGCCCTCGATGCTGGCGGTCGAGGACGCGATCCTGGCGCTGGAATGGGCGAAGGCGCTGGGCGGCGCCAGTGCCCTGGTCGCGCGCAGCAATGCCAATGCCGCGGCGCTCGACGCCATCGTCCGGTGTCGCGACTGGCTGTCGCACCTCGCCGCCGATCCACGCGTCCGCTCGACGACCAGCGTCTGCCTCAGCCTCGCCGGCGCCGACGAGGCACGCATCAAGCGCATCGCCGCTCTGCTCGAGGGTGAGGACGTCGCCTACGACATTGCCGGCTACCGCGACGCGCCGCCGGGCCTGCGCATCTGGTGCGGCGCGACCGTCGACACCGCCGACATCGAAGCGCTCGGGCCGTGGCTCGACTGGGCCTGGGAGCAGACCGCATGAGCAAGCCGAAGGTGCTGATTTCCGACAGGATGGACCCCAAGGCCGCCGCGATCTTCCGCGAACGCGGCGTCGAGGTCGACGAGCGGCCCGGCCTGTCGCCCGATGAATTGAAGGCGATCATCGGCGGCTATGACGGGCTGGCGATCCGATCGGCGACCAAGGTGACGCGCCCGCTGCTCGAAGCGGCCGAGCGCCTCAAGGTCGTCGGCCGCGCCGGGATCGGCGTCGACAATGTCGACATCCCCGCCGCCACCGCGCGCGGCATCGTCGTCATGAACACGCCGTTCGGCAATTCGATCACCACCGCGGAGCATGCCATCGCCTTGATGTTCGCGCTCGCCCGCCAGCTGCCCGAAGCCGACGCTTCGACCCAGGCCGGCAAGTGGGAGAAGAACCGCTTCATGGGCGTCGAGCTGACCGGCAAGACCCTTGGCCTGATCGGCGCCGGCAACATCGGCTCGATCGTCGCCAGCCGCGCGCTCGGCCTCAGGATGAAGGTCGCCGCCTACGACCCCTTCCTCACGCCGGAGCGCGCGCTCGAGCTCGGCGTCGACAAGGTCGAGCTCGACGAGCTGCTGCGCCGCGCCGACTTCATCACCTTGCACACGCCGCTCACCGACCAGACCCGCGGCATCCTCGGCCGCGACGCGCTCGCCAGGACGAAGAAGGGCGTGCGCATCATCAATTGCGCACGCGGCGGGCTGATCGACGAAGCGGCGCTCAAGGACGCGCTCGACAGCGGGCATGTCGCCGGCGCGGCGCTCGACGTGTTCGAAACCGAGCCCGCGACCGCCTCGCCCTTGTTCGGGACTCCGGGCTTCATCTCGACCCCCCACCTCGGCGCCTCCACCCAGGAAGCGCAGGTCAACGTCGCCATCCAGATCGCCGAGCAGATGAGCGATTTCCTGCTTCTCGGCGGGGTCAGCAACGCCATCAACATGCCGTCGCTCAGCGCGGAGGAGGCGCCGCGGCTGAGGCCCTACATGGCGCTTGCCGAAAAGCTCGGGAAACTGGTCGGGCAGATTGTCGGCGGCGACGTGCGCGGCGTGTCGATCCTCGTCGAAGGCGCGGCTGCCCAGCTCAACCAGAAGCCGGTCACCAGCGCCGTGCTGGCCGGTCTGATGGGCACCTATTCGCAGGCGGTGAACATGGTCAACGCGCCGGTGCTGGCGAAGGAGCGCGGGCTCGACGTGCGCGAGATCCGCCACGACCGCGAGGGCGACTATCACACTCTGGTCGCGGTCGAGGCGGAGACCAGCAAGGGCCCGCGGCGCGTCGCCGGCACATTGTTCGGCAACAAGGCGCCGCGCCTGGTCGAATTGTTCGGGGTGGAGGTCGAGGCCGAGCTCGACGGGGCGATGCTCTACATCGTCAACACCGACGCGCCCGGCTTCATCGGCAAGCTCGGAACGGCACTGGGGGAGGCGGGGATCAACATCGCCACCTTCAACCTCGGCCGCCGCAAGGCGCGCGGCGACGCCGCGGCGCTGGTGGCGGTCGACGGAGAGGTGCCGCCGGCGGTGGTCGCGACGCTGTCGACGCTGGAAGGTGTCCGCAAGGTGGTGCCGCTGCGGTTCTAGTGCCCCGGCAAAGGTTGAGCGCTAGAGTCTGCTTTCGACCCATTGCGGACATTAGGCGGCTCCGCCAAGAGGCAGTCATGTTCAACTATGGCGACACTATTCGGGTGAAGCCCGACGCCCCCGGAGACATTAGGCCCGGTGAAACAGGCTCTGTGATTGGCGTCACTCCCGAAGAAAAGAAGCGAGGGAGCCATTTCGGCCAGTTTCCAGCCGGGACCGTTTATTCGGTAGAGTTCGAAGGCGGAGATGCCATCGACATCCCCGAAAGCATGATCGAAGCCGTCACCGACTGAATGTCGCCTTTCGACCCATTGCGGACGTTAGGCAGTAGCTGACGGGTGATCCCTATCGACGACGTGCCCGTAGAGCAGACCCGCCATTGCGCCCGCAACAACGGAAGCGGGAAAAGTGGCCACAACCACCTCCAGACGGGGTGAGCTAGTCAAAAAGAACCCGCCCCAGCCTGCGAGCGACTGGATCACGTCTTCCCACCTACTCGTTGGCCCAACAAGCTGATCTGCAAGGCTGAGTGACAGCCCAACCACTGAATGCGCGAGGCCAACAAGCGCCCCGGTCCACACATAGGTTCTATGCT
>DATLFV010000117.1:0-4404 GCA_035540875.1 Sphingomicrobium sp.
TACGTCGGCCACAGCTTCGGCACCGGCGGGGTCGAGATGTGCCTGCAACTGCTGTCGCTCGATCGCGACCTCGGCGACTTCTTCCGTGTCCTCGACGCTGCCCGCATCGACTATGCGGTGGCGCTGACCTCCGACCATGGCGGCCAGGACATTCCCGAGCGGCTGCGGCTTCAGGGCATCCAGCAGGCGGCGCGCGTCGACAAGGCGCTCGGCGCCTCGCAAGTCGGCAAGCAGGTCGCCGCCAGGCTCGGCCTCGCTGGCCCGGTACTGGTCGGCGGCTATTTCGGGGACGTCTACATCGACCCGGCGCTGAAAGCCGCCGACCGCGCCCGCGTGCTGCGCGAGGCGCTCGCCATCTACCGCGCCCACCCGCAGGTCGAAGCCGCCTACAGCGCCGCCGAGATCCAGCGCACGCCGCTGCCGACGACCCCGCCGGACCGCTGGACGATGCTGGAGCGGGCGAGGGCCGCCTTCGATCCCGCGCGTTCGGGCGAGCTGGTGGTGGTGCTGCGCCGCTTCGTGACGCCGATCCCCGACACCACGAGCTACGTGGCGACGCACGGCAGCCCGTGGGATTATGACCGCCGGGTGCCGATCCTGTTCTGGCGCAAGGGGATGGCGGCGGCGAGCCGGCCGGAGGCGGTGGATACGGTCGACATCATGCCGACGCTTGCCGCGATGCTGGGGCTGGGCATCGACCGCTCAAGCATCGACGGCAAGTGCCTGGGCGGGATCGGAGGCATAAGCTGCCCGCGCTAAACAGTTCAAAATGTGACATTTTCTTTTAATGTGAGGTTCAGCATCTCTGCTTCAGGGAACCTGCGGGGACGGCCGCTTGTTCGCCGGGTCTAAGAGGTAAATCTATGCGCAAATTGGGTCTCGCGCTGGCGCTCGCCATCAGCACCGTGCCGCTGGGCGCCTGTGTGCAGACACGGCAGTTCGCCGACGTGCAATTCACGCCGCCCCAGGGCGACTACCGGCTGCTGGTGATGCGGCCGGACGTGACGGTGAATTCGGTGACGACCGGCGGGCTTCCCGAGCCGCGCGCCGACTGGACGGAAGCGGCGCGCGCCCACATCATCAATGCCCTGCGGGCGCAGCAAGGCGAGCGCGGCGGGCAGGTGCGGGTCCTCGGCCGCCGCAACGAGCTTCCCGGCGTGAACGAGGAGATGATCGCCGATCTCGAGCGGCTGCATTCGGCCGTCGGCAACTCGATCGCGCTCCACAAGTACATGGGCGCCTATCTGCCGACCAAGAGCCGCCGAGGCCTCGAATATACCCTCGGCCAGGACGCGGTCGAGCTCGGCCGCAAGACCGGCTTCGAATATGCTCTGTTCATGCACGCCGAGGACAATATCGTCTCCGGCGGGCGAGTGGCGCTCCAGGTGCTCGGGATCGCCGGCTGCTTCGTCGGGTTTTGCGCGCCCAACATCGGCGGCGGCGGCCAGTTCGCTTATGCCTCTTTGGTCGACCTGCGCACCGGCGAGGTCGTCTGGTTCAATGTCGTCCAGGCGGAAAGCCAGGTCGCCGGGATCAAGTTCGGCGACATCCGCACGGCCGAGGGCGCGGCGCAGCTCGTCGACCGGCTGGTCGGCCGCATGAGGCCGGGCCGCGATGTCCGCCGGGCGATGGGGAGTCGGTAAGATGTGCATGCGTTGTTATGAAGTGAGCCGCCGAGCCTTGCTGGTCGGCGGCGGGGTTGGCGCCGCGGCCTTGACCACCGGCGTCGCCCAGGCCCGGATCCGCCCTGCCGACGTCCAGCCGCTGATCGGCCCCGGCTACCGTCCCACGGAAACCGACGAGATCGGGCTGTGGAAGCAGATGGAGCGGGTCGAGGAAGAGATTGCCGGGTCGAACATCCTGATCAAGGACCCGGCGCTGACCAGCTATTTGCGCGACCTGATCGGCACCGTCGGCGGGCCTGCCGCGAAGGACATGCGCATCTATCTGGCGCACATCCCCGACTTCAACGCGGTGATGTTCCCGACCGGCTTCACCATCATCTTCAGCGGCCTGCTGCTGCGCATGCGCAACGAGGCGCAGCTCGCCGGCGTGATCGCGCACGAAAGCGGCCACTTCCTGCGCCGCCACCAGATCCGCGCGTGGCGCGATCTCAAGCGCAAGACCGATTTGTTCGCGATCGGCTCGATGGTCGCGGGCGTCGCTGGCGGCGCGACCGGCGTCAACACCAGCGACCTTACCCAGCTCGCGCAGCTCGGCACCATCCTGTCGCTGTTCCGCTACAGCCGGGTGATGGAGGCCGAGGCCGACGCAATCGGTGCCAGCCTGCTTGCCCAGAACGGCTATCCGGCGATCGAAATGGCCAACACCTGGCAACAGTTGATCGGCGAGTTCGAGGCGAGTGCCGAGCACCGCCGCAAGCGGCGCGACCGCGGCCGCTCCTTGTTCGCGACCCACCCCTCGCCGGAGTCGCGCATGGCCGACCTCAGGATTTCGGCCGCCGAAGTGACCGTGCCCGGGCGCGTCTACGACGTTCGCCGCGAGCGCTACCTCAAGGCGATCGGCCCGATCCGGCAGATGATGCTCGACGACCAGGTCAAGCTCAACGATCCGGGCGCCAGCCAGTATCTGATCGAGACCCTCGCGAAGGACGGCTGGAACGGCCTGCTGCGCTTCTACGAAGCCGAGGTCTGGCGCCTGCGCAACCGCCGCGGCGACGACATGCGCGCTGCCCAGGGCTATGCGGTCGCGGTCGCCTATCCCGACGCTCCGCCCGACGCCTGGCGCTGGCACGGGCTGAGCCTGATGAAGCAGGGCCGCACGGCCGAGGCGCGCACCGCTTTGTCGCGCTACCTGACGATGCAGCCCAATGCTGCCGACGCTCCGTTCATCCGCCAGATGATCGTCGGCTAGTGGAGACGAGCAAGATGATGCGCACGCCCAGACTGATCCTCGCCGCGGCCGCGGCCGCGACGGCGCTGACCGGCTGTTCGAGCGTCGGCGAGGGCGGCGGCTTCGGCAGCGAATATTATTCGCTGGTGCGCGTGCGCAGCGTGGCGGTCGGCAACGGCTCGATGGCGGTGACTCCGCCGCGCCCCTGGAATCGCACCCGCAAGCTCTTGTTCTTCGACGATGTGCGCTGGGTAGAGGATTGGACGCTGAACGGCCCGATCCTCGACGGGCTGAGCTTTGTCACCGGCCTGCCGAGCGGCCGCTACCTCATTCGGCAGCGGCGCACCGACGACCGCCAGGTGCCCAAGTTCCGATCCGACATGACGGCGCCCGAAGTGGCCTCCATGCTGGAAAGCCTGTTCCGCGTGCGCGGCGGCGCGACCGAGTTCCGCACGCTGGGACTGGCGCCGCGGCAATTCCTCGGCGCCAACGGCTTCCAATATGATTTCGAGCATCTCGACAGCGACGAACTGTGGCGGCGCGGCCGCGCCGTCGGCGCGGTGATCGACGGCCGGCTTTACCTCGTGCTGTTCGACGCCGCGCGCTCGCATTATTATGCAGCCGGGATCAACGACTTCGAGAGCATCGTGAACTCGGCTCGGCGCCGCCGCTAGCGCCGCAGCAGCAGGAACAAGCGTCCCGGGCGCCGGTTGTGCTGCGCATGACATCCGCGACCCGCAAGGCCGACAATCCCATCGAGCGCGGCGACATCGCCGTTGCCGAGGCGCTCACGCCCGTTTCAGAACAGCCGGCCGTCCAGCTGGCAGGTCGGGCGGGCGAGCTGGGCGACCAGCCGCCGCTCTACATGCTGAGCGGCGGAGTGATTGCAGCGGGCCTTGCCACGGGCGATGCCCGGACGTTGCGCGCCGGCGCCCGGATGCTCGCCGCCCACGCCATTGCGACCATGATCAAGAATTTGCTCAAGCGCTCGGTCGACCGCACGCGCCCCAGCCTGATCGCCGAGAACGACCAATATGAAAGCGGCAAGGGCACCCGCTTCGATACGGAGTTCAACAGCTTCCCGTCCGGCCATACCGCGAGCTCGGTCGCCGTGGCGCGCGCACTCGGCCGGGAATATCCGGGCCAGCACCATATGGCGCTGGCGCTCGCCTCGGGGATTGCCGGCCTGCAGGTGGTCCGCGGCAAGCATTATCTCAGCGACGTCGCGGCCGGCATGGCGATCGGCATCGCCGCCGAGGCCGCGGTCGACGCCCTGTTCAGGCGTTTTCACCCCGACCTGGACTGATCCCTTCGACCGGGTCGGGCGCCGGCGGCGGCTCCGGCTCGCCCGGCAGATCCGGAAGCTCGCCAGGCATTTCCTCGGGCTGGTCCGGCTGCGGCGGCGTGCTGGCCATCAGGCGATCGGCGAAATCGGCGTGGTCGGCGGCTGCGTGCCTGGCACGGAAGGCGCCGGGACGTCGATGTCCGGGCCCTGCGGCGGGGTCTCGGCCGGCGCCCGACCCGGTCGAAGGGATCAGTCCAGGTCGGGGT
>DATLFV010000118.1:0-14329 GCA_035540875.1 Sphingomicrobium sp.
CGTGAGGAACTGATCGTCCGGAAGACCGTCAAGGAGCGCACCGAGACCATCCGCGACACCGTGCGCCACACGGACGTCGAGGTCGAAGACTTGGCGGCGGGCGACAGCCCTGCATTGTTCGGCGAGGCTCCACGCGGGCGCAGTCCAAGGCGCTAATGTCACTTGCTCCGGCGGCCGTTGACGTCGATGTCAGTAGCCTCGATAGGCAAGCGCACGCCATAGCCGCGAGGAGCCGCCGATGCCGACCTACACCGCGCCCGTCCGGGAAACCCGCTTTATCCTCGACGAGGTGCTCCAGGTCGGCCGCTATTCGAACCTTCCGGGCTTCGCGAATGCCACGCCGGACATCATCGAGGCGATCCTCGAGGAAGGTGGGCGGTTCGCCTCCGAAGTGCTGGCGCCGCTGAACCGCGTCGGCGATGAGGAAGGTTGCAAGCGCGGCGACGACGGATCGGTTACCACGGCCCCAGGCTTCAAGGAAGCCTATCGCCAGTTCTGCGAAGGCGGCTGGCCCACCCTTTCCGCGCCTGAGGAATATGGCGGCCAGGGGCTGCCGCAGGTCCTCGCCACCGCATTCAGCGAATATGTGCTGTCGGCCAACCAATCGTTCGAAATGTTCCACGGGCTCACCGCCGGCGCGATTGCGGCGTTGCTGATCAAGGGCACCGCAGAGCAGAAGGCGATGTATCTGCCCAAGATGGTGTCGGGCGAGTGGACCGGCACCATGAACCTGACCGAGCCGCACTGCGGCACCGATTTGGGCCTGCTCAAGACACGGGCCGAGCCGCAGGACGACGGCAGCTATCTCATCACCGGCACCAAGATCTTCATCTCCAGCGGCGAGCACGACCTGGCCGACAACATCATCCACCTTGTGCTGGCCAAGATCACCGGAGCGCCCGACAACGTGAAGGGGATTTCCTTGTTCGTCGTGCCCAAGGTGCTGGTGAACGCGGACGGCTCGCTCGGCGCACGCAACGGGGTAGTGTGCGGAGCGCTCGAGAAGAAGATGGGCATTCACGGCAATCCGACCTGTGTGCTCAATTATGACGGCGCGCGCGGCTGGCTCGTCGGCGAGCCGGAGAAGGGGCTGGCGGCCATGTTCATCATGATGAACGCGGCCCGGCTCGGGGTCGGGCTGCAGGGGCTCGCGCAGGCCGAGGTCGCCTACCAGAACGCCGTCGCCTACGCCCGTGACCGGAGACAGGGCAGAGCGCTCAACCCGGAGCGGCGCGAGGAAGGCGCCAAGGCCGACCCGATCATCGTTCACCCCGACGTTCGGCGGATGCTGCTGGAGATCAAGGCATTCCTCGAGCCGGCGCGCGCGCTGGTGCTGTGGGGCGCGCTTCAGGTCGACCTTTCCCGCCGCGCTTCGAGCGACGAGGAACGGCAGGAAGCCGACGACCTGCTGTCGCTGCTCACGCCTGTGATCAAGGGCTATCTGACCGACAAGGGCTTCGAGGCCGCGGTCAAGGCCCAGCAGGTGTTCGGCGGGCACGGCTATATCCGAGAATGGGGCCTGGAGCAGTTCGTGCGCGATGCCCGCATCGCCCAGATATATGAGGGGACGAACGGCATCCAGGCGATGGACCTGGTCGGCCGCAAGCTGGCCAAGGACGGCGGCCGGGCCGTGCGGCGCTTCTTCGAGCTGCTGGCGAACGACATTGCAGAGGCCAAAGCCGCGGGCGATCCCGCCGGCGTGGCGGCGGGACTCGAGCCTGCGGTCGGCGAGCTCCAGCGGGCGACCATGTGGCTTGCCCAGAACGCCCCTGCAGACCCCGAGAATGCCGGCGCCGGAGCCTATGCCTACATGGAGCTGATGGGCCTGGTCGCCCTGGCCTGGATGTGGCTGAAGCTGTCGGCAGCGGCGAGGAACGGCGAGGGCATGTTCCACCACACCAAGATGGCCACTGCTCGCTTCTTTGCGGAGCGTGAGCTCAGCCGCGCACCCGTCCTCAGGCAGCAGGTGGAAGCGGGTGCGCAAAGCCTGATGGCGGTTCCCGCCGAGGCGTTCTAGCTCGCCTTGCGCTCCACGTACCAGGGCCGCATCATGGTGACCTGGTGCTGGCGCGCCTTCTTCGGCTTGAGCCTGGCGAGATCGAAGTCCCTGTCGAACTGGACCCCGAACTTGCCCGCTTGCGCCCAGCGGACGGTGCCTTGCACCGGGCCCACGCCAACGATGTCGATGGCCAGTGTGTCGCCCGGCGTCACCGCGCGCTCGCACTCGACGAGTGCACCTTTGGACGAGATGTTCCGGAGCCGGATCTCCAGCGTCTCACCGGCGAGGCTGGTGATGGCGCGACGCATCAGCCGGTGGCGCGGCTCGCGAATGCACTGGTAGCCGTCTGCGACGACCGTCGTCTTGTCGGCGAGCTCGCGGGTTTCCTCGGCTGGCGCCGGACGCCCGAAAATGTAGCCCTGAACGTGGCTGACCCCAAGCTCGCGGATCAGCTCAAGATCATCATGCGTTTCAACGCCCTCGGCACAGGTCTCCATGTCGAGCGTATCGGCCAGCGTGACGATGGCGCGGATGATGGCGCCATTGCGGCTCACGGTGGACGCCGCGCCGCGAACGAAGCTGCGGTCGATCTTGATCTTGTCGAATGGCGCCTTCTTCAGATAGCCCAGCGAACTGTAGCCGGTGCCGAAGTCATCCAGCGCAAGACGCACGCCAAGCGCCTTGAGCTTGGCGAACGTCTCGTCCGTGCCATCGCCGTCCGCGAGGAACACGCCTTCCGTGATCTCCAGCTCGAGCTTGTCTGCGCGGACGTCCGCTTCCTGGAGCAACAGCGCTAGGGCCTGGACGAACAAGGGATCGTTGAACTGGATCGGTGAAAGATTGACCGCGACCCGCACGTGGTCCGGCCATCTTGCCGCTTCCGCCAAGGCGTTCTGCAGCACCCACTTGCCGATGCCGGAGATCAGACCGCATTCCTCGGCGAGCGGGATGAACTTGTCGGGTGGTATGTTGCCCCGGAGCGGATGGCTCCAGCGCACCAGTGCCTCGAAGCCTGAGATTTCCTCGCTCGCCGCCTGAACGATCGGCTGGAAAGCGACCCACAGCTCGCCGCGGTCGATGGCCTGGCGGAGGTCGTTCTCAAGCACCTGGCGGTCGGTCAGCTCGCTGTGCATCGACGGCTCGTAGAAGCAGTGGGTCCCCCGCCCCGCAGCCTTGGCAGCGTAGAGTGCAAGGTCGGCGTTACGAATCAGGCTGTCGGCGCAGGCTCGGCCGTGGTCGCCGATGGCAATCCCGACGGACGCGCCGATCGTCACGCGGTGGCCTTCGATCATGTAAGGTCGCGAAACCTGCTCGATGAGCGTGCGAGCAAGCGATTCCAGCAGCCCCAGGTCGACGATGCCCGGAAGCACCGCCTTGAACTCGTCGCCGCCGAGACGTCCGACCTGGCCATGTTCGCCCATCACCAGCTTCAATCGCTCGGCCACCTGGCGCAGCAAGGCGTCGCCGACCGGGTGCCCGAGCGTGTCGTTGACGTTCTTGAACCGATCGAGGTCGATCAGGAACAAGGCACAGCCCTTCTGCCGCGATGCGGCGTTGCGCAGGGCCTCGTCGAGCGTCTGGCGCATCCGTGCACGGTTGGGCAGGCCCGTGAGCGAATCAAACCTGGCGAGGCGTGATATCTCCTGTTCGGAGCGGCGCTGCTCGGTGAGGTCCGTGCCGATCCCGCGGAAGCCCAGGAATCGCCCGCGCTCGTCGAATACCGGGTTGCCGGACAACGACCAGTGCACGTCCTTGTCGCTGGCGGCGCGCACGACGACGTCGGCGAACGGGAAGCGAGCCGACAAGTGGAAGCCCAAAGTCTTGGGCTCACTGCCGAGGGCGTCCCCAGCCTGGACGGAAAGCAAGGTCGTGAACTGGCGCCCGAGCAGAGCCTGCGGCTCGCATTCGAAATCTTCGGCGAGCTGTTCTGACACGTAGGACAAGGTGCCCTCCGCGTTGGTTTCCCAGAACCAGCCGCGGCCGCTCTTCTCGAACTCGTCAACGAAGGTCAGCGCCTTGCGCGCCTCGGCGTCGAGGTTGATGCGACGGCGGGCTGCGGCAATGTCGGCCTGGGCGGCAGCGACGCTGTAGGCAACGATCAAAACCGCCAGAAGCGCCGTCCCGCCAGTCAGCAGCGCAGAGCCGGTCAGCAGGAAGGCACCGGCGGCGCTGATCGCGGCGTTGATCAGCGCGAGCGGCGGTGAGTTGACCGCGACGATCGCCGCCATGACCGCTCCTCCGCCCATCATCAGCGCAGGGACGCCCGGGCCGCTCGCTTGTGCCGTCGCGGCGGCCCCCGTGAGTATCCACAGCGCTCCGCTCACCACCAGGTAAATGGCCAGTCCGTAGACGACCTTGTGCGGCGCCAGATTGAGCGAAACGCGCCAGCGCAGTGCCATGGCCGCCGCGAGGTCGAGCAGAAGCAGCAGCGATAGCGGCATCATGGGGTTGGTGAAGCCCAGGTGCAGTGGGCCCTGCGGCTGCAGCGACATCAGGCAAAGCGCTGCAACAAGGTGCGTTGCACCCAGCAAGTGGGCTGCATGATCGAGGGCGGCGACCCGCGCCTCCGCAAGCGACTCCTCGTCGGCGGTCTCACGCGCCCTGACATCGAACGTCAGCGCATCACCGGGCGAGGCCCTTAGGGAAGCATCGCCAGGACTTTCGACCGCTCGCGCGAACCGCATTCTGCGCATGAATGAAACGACCCCGTCACCAGCGGAGAGTACCGCACGCGCCCAGCTACGGCGGCGCGCGTTAACGGCTCAGCCAAGAGACAAGGTTAGCGGAGGCTTTATCATGCTTGTTCAGGAAGGAAGTCGGGGACCGACAGGTAGCGCTCGCCCGTGTCGTAGTTGAAGCCCAGCACGCGCGGCCGCTCGCCGAGCTCCGGCAGCTTCTGGGCGATGGCGGCGAGCGTTGCGCCGGAGGAAATGCCCACCAGTACGCCTTCCTCGCGCGCGGCGCGACGCGCCATCTCCTTCGCATGGTCCGGATCGACCTGGATGACCCCGTCGATCGCCTCGATGTCGAGGTTTGCCGGTACGAAGCCGGCGCCGATACCCTGGATCGGGTGAGGGCCGGGCTGGCCGCCGCTGATCACCGGCGAGAGCGTCGGCTCGACGGCGAACACCTTCAGGTTCGGCCAGCTTTGCTTGAGCACGCGCGCGCAGGCGGTGATGTGGCCGCCCGTTCCCACGCCGGTGATCAAGGCGTCGAACGGCTCGTCACGGAAATCGGCGAGGATCTCTTGTGCGGTGGTTCGGACATGCACGTCGATGTTGGCGGGGTTCTCGAACTGCTGGGGCATCCACCCATTGTCGGTCTCGGCCAGGATCTCCCTGGCGCGCTCGATTGCTCCCTTCATCCCCTTTTCGCGCGGGGTGAGGTCGAACTGGGCGCCATAGGCGAGCATCACGCGGCGCCGCTCCACGCTCATGCTCTCGGGCATCACCAGCACCAGCCGGTAGCCTTTGACCGCAGCGACCATGGCAAGGCCAATTCCGGTGTTGCCCGAGGTCGGCTCGATGATGGTGCCGCCGGGCTTGAGCGCGCCGGACCTTTCGGCGTCCTCGATCATCGCCAGAGCAATGCGGTCCTTGATAGATCCGCCTGGGTTCGCGCGTTCGGACTTGATCCAAACCTCGGCACCATCGCCAAACAGGCGGTTGACGCGGACGTGGGCGGAATTGCCGATAGTGTCGAGGATCGAGGCGGCTTTCATGTGCGGAATCTCCTTCGGGGAGCGGGCGCTCCCTTCGATATGCGATGCTCTATAGGTAGCCGGGGGCCCTGCTTGAAGGGCGTCAGGCGCTTCCCGCGGTGACTGGTGCCTTTTCCGGCGGCGGCTCGGGCACCTCGAAGGTGCGGGCACGGCGCAGCTCGGGGAAGATAAAAGCCCAGATCAACGTAACACCGATCGCCGCAATTCCACCCGCAACGACTGCGGTGGTGGGCCCGACGAGTGCCGCCGTGAAGCCGCCGCGGGCCTCGCCAAGCTCGTTGGACGCCGAGATCGCGAGCGTGGACGCGGCACCGACCCGGCCGCGCATTGTGTCGGGCGTGTGCAGCTGGATGAGGGATTGGCGAATGTAGACCGAAAACATGTCGGCGGCGCCCAGGATCGTCAGCATCGCCAGGGAAAGCAGCATCGAACGCGAAATCCCGAACAGCGCGGTGGCGGCGCCGAACAGGGTCACCGCCACCAGCATCTTGCTGCCGACATTGGTGCGCAGCGGGCGGACCGAGAAGAAGATGGCTGTCAGCGTCGCTCCGACGGCGGGCGCCGCGCGCAGCGGCCCGAGGCCCTCCGCCCCGACCTGCAATATGTCCCGCGCGTAGACCGGGAGCATGGCCGTGACTCCGCCGAGCAGCACCGCGAACAGGTCCAGCGTGATCGCTCCCAAGACGAGCCTGTTACGGCGAACGTAGGAGAGCCCCTCGACCATCTGCCGCAGCGGGCTTCCCGGCTGCAATGCAGACCTGGGCACCCTGCCAATTGCGAAGAGGCACAGCAATGCGAAGGCAAAGAGCAGGGTGCTGACACCATAGGAAAGATAAGGAACGATGTCGTAGAGGATGCCGCCCAGCGCGGGACCGACGATGGCGCCCGCCTGCCACGCCGTGGAACTCAGGGCGATCGCCTGGGGCAGCAATTCGCGCGGGACGAGGTTCGGCGCCAGCGCCCCGAGCGCCGGGCCGGCGAACGCGCGCGCCACGCCGAGCAAGGCGGCAACGGCGAACAGGATCGGTAGGTCGATGAAGCCGCGCCAGGTGGCCACGAACAGGATGGCCGCACACAGCAGCTCCAGCGCAACCACCGCCCGTGCAACATGCCGGCGGTCGAGCCGGTCCGCGGTCCAGCCGCTGATCGGGGTGAGCAGGAACAAGGGCACGAACTGGACGAGCCCAATCATCCCCAGCCAGAAGGCGGCTTCGCGAATGCCCATGGTCTGGCGGGCGATGTCGTAGACCTGCCAGCCGATGACGATCACCATCGCCATCTGAGCAATGGTGGTCGCCAGCCGCGCCAGCCAGAAGGCGCGGAAGTCGGCAATGCTAAACGGGGCCGGGATCACGCCCCGCCCCTAGTGAGGCTCGGTCGTGCCCGCAATCAGGCCGTTTCGCTCACCGGGGTGGCGCGAGCCTCAGCCGTGCTTGCCAGGAAGGCGCGGATGTCCTCGGTCAGCCGCTGCTTGTCGGAAGCAAACAGACCATGGGCGGAGCCGTCATATTCGATCAGCTGCGCGCTCGGCAGCGCCTTCTTAACCTCGCGGGCGGTGAGGTCGATCGGCACGGTCGCATCCTTGGTGCCGTGGATGACCAGCGTCGGCATCGTGAAATGCCTCAGGTCCTGCCGGAAGTCCGTCGTCGCGAATGCCACCGCGGCGCCGAGCGTCGGGCGCAGCCCCGCCATCATGGCCTGGCGAAAGAAATCGCGAATGACCGCTTCGCTGACGGGATGCGACATCACGCCGACGCCGTAGAAGTCGCGCGCGAACGAGGTGAAGAAGTCGGCGCGGTCCTTCCTGATGCCTTCGGCAATCTGGTCGAACACCGCCTGCGGCACGCCTTCGGAATTGTCGGCGGTCTGCAGCATGTATGGAACGACCGACGCGATCAGGATTGCCCGGGTGACTCGCTCGCGGTGGCGGGCGACAAGCCTGGCCACTTCGCCGCCGCCCATCGAGAAGCCGGCGATGGCGAAGCTCCCGTGGATTCCGGCGTCCTCGAGCACCGCCTCCACATCCGAGGCGAAGGTGTCGTAATCATATCCGCCCCATGGCTGGTCGGAGCGGCCGAAGCCGCGGCGGTCCGGGACGATGCTCCGGTACCCGTCCTCGGCCAGCGCTACCGCAAGATCGTCGAACGTGTCTCCCGTCAGCGGCCAGCCGTGCATGAGCACGATGGGCGAGCCGTCACGCGGCCCCCAATCCTTGTAAAACAGTGACACATCGTCGCTGGTGACGGCGCGCGGCATCCATTGGCCTCCTGTGATCGGGGTGGAACAAGCGTAACGCCTTTGCCGCTTGGCCGTTGCGCCCGCCGAAACGGGCTTTAGACCTGCACTGATGGCGAAGCCCAAGTCCCGTTACGTGTGCCAGGCCTGCGGGTCGGTCAGCAGCCGCTGGCAGGGCCAATGCCCCGACTGCGCGGAATGGAACACCTTGGTGCAGGAAAGCGCGGACGTCTCGAGCATCTTTGCCGCGAGGCACAATCTCCAGGGCGGCGGCCGCACGGTCGCGCTGGTCGGGCTGGACAGCCCCGTAGCGCTGCCTGAGCGTCTCCCGAGCGGCATCGCCGAGTTCGACCGCGCCATCGGCAGCGGCATCGTCGCCGGCTCGGCAATGCTGGTCGGCGGTGACCCTGGGATCGGCAAGTCCACCCTGCTGCTCCAGGTCGCGGCCCGCCTGGCTGCCGCCGGTCAGCGCGTCGTCTACGTATCGGGGGAGGAATCGGCCGAGCAGGTCCGGTTACGCGCCGTCCGCCTCGGTCTCGGCCCGGCCCCGGTGCAGCTCGCGGCGGCCACATCGGTCCGCGATATCCTCACCACCGTCGGCCAGGGCGAACCCCCGGCCCTGCTGGTCATCGATTCCATCCAGACCATGCACTCCGACCTCATCGAAGGCGCGCCCGGCACCGTCAGCCAGGTCCGCGCCTCGGCTCAGGAACTGGTGCGCTTCGCCAAGGAGCGCGGCACGGCTCTCATCCTGGTCGGACATGTCACCAAGGACGGCAGCATCGCCGGCCCGCGCGTGCTCGAGCATATGGTCGACACAGTGCTGAGCTTCGAGGGCGAGCGAAGCCACCAGTACCGCATCCTGCGGGCGATCAAGAATCGCTTCGGCGGAACCGACGAGATCGGCGTGTTCGCCATGGAAGGCGCCGGCCTTGCCGAAGTGCCGAACCCGTCGGCCCTGTTCCTCACCCAGCGTGCCGAGCCCGTCAGCGGCACCAGCATCTTCCCCGCGATCGAGGGGACGCGGCCGGTGCTGGTGGAGATCCAGGCGCTCACCGTGCGCCTGGCCAGCGGAGCAACGCCGCGCCGTGCTGCCGTCGGCTGGGATTCCGGCCGGCTGGCGATGGTGCTGGCGGTGCTCGAAGCGCGCTGCGGGCTCAGCTTTGCGACCGCGGAAGTCTATCTCAACGTCGCCGGCGGATATCGCCTGGCGGACCCGGCTGCGGACCTCGCCGTGGCCGCTGCACTCGTCTCCTCCCTGGCGGAGCGGCCGGTGCCCTCAAGCTGCGTGGTGCTCGGGGAAATCGCATTGTCGGGCGAGATCCGCCCGGTCGCGCACGCCGGGCTGCGCCTCAAGGAGGCGGCGAAGCTCGGCTTCGAACGCGCGTGGGCGCCCGCGGCCGTTGCCGCTGACGGCATTTCGCTCGCGCGGTTCGACAACCTCAAGGCGCTCGTCGACCAGATCCTGGGCCGTTAGGGGTGGCGCAGGCGCGCCTACGTCGCTAGCCGAACGCCCGCTTATGAGCGCGCTTGACATCTTCGTTCTCCTGCTGCTGGCCGGTGGAGCCCTGGTCGGCTTCGTGCGCGGCTTCACGCACGAATTGCTGTCGCTGTTCGCCTGGGCCGTCGCGATCGCCATGCTCAAATTGTTTCACACGCAATTGTCGGCTGGCCTGATGGGCAGCGTCGGCACCCATGCCGGGGCTGCCGTGCTTGCCTTCGCTCTGCTGTTCGTGCCGAGCTTCCTCCTGGTGAAGCTGCTGGCGCGGAGCATCGGCGGCCGGACCCGCCGGTCTGTCCTCGGCCCTGTCGACCGCGTGCTCGGCAGCGGCTTCGGCCTCCTCAAGGGGCTGCTCGGGGCGACGCTGTTCTTCCTCTTGGCGAACCTTGCCACCGACATGATCTACGGGCCTGAAGCCGATCGTCCCGCCTGGATGACGAACTCGCGCACCTATCCGCTGCTCAACGCCAGCGGCCGCGCCATCGTCGACTGGGTCGAGGCGCGACGGCTGCGGCCGAGAGAAGAGTGATGATCCGCCTTTACGACACGCTGGCGCGCGAGAAGCGCGAGTTCGAGCCCGCCGACCCGCAACGGATCACCATGTATGTGTGCGGCCCCACCGTCTACGGCCGCGCCCACATTGGCAATGCCCGGCCGGCGGTGGTGTTCGACACGCTCAGCCGGCTGATCCGCCATGTGCATGGCGAGGGCAGCCTGACCTACGCCCGCAACATCACCGACGTCGACGACAAGATCATCGCCGCCGCCGAGGCGGAAGGCGTCGATCCGTCGGTCATCACCGATCGGTACGAGCGCCACTACCTCGACGACATGCGGGCGCTCGGAGTCCGCGACCCCGACATCGCGCCGCATGCCACGCGCGAGATCGCGGCGATGATCGCGATGATCGCCCGCCTCGTCGAACTCGGGAACGCTTATGCGGCCGAGGGCCACGTGCTCTTCCACGTTCCGTCGGACCCAGGCTACGGCGCGCTCAGCCGCCGGGACCGTGAAGCGATGCTCGCTGGCGCTCGCGTTGAAGTCGCTCCTTACAAGCGCGACCCGGCGGACTTCGTCCTGTGGAAGCCGAGCCCAGCCGATGTTGTCGGCTGGGACTCGCCGTGGGGGCGAGGGCGCCCCGGCTGGCACATCGAATGCTCGGCGATGATCCGCGAGCATTTGGGCGAGACGATCGACATCCACGGCGGCGGGCTCGACCTCATCTTCCCGCATCACGAGAACGAGATCGCGCAGAGCCGCTGCGCGCATGGCGGCGCACCGCTCGCCCGCTATTGGCTGCACAACGGCTTCGTCGACATGGGCGCCGAGAAAATGTCGAAGAGCCTGGGCAATATCGTCTCGGTCGGCGAGTTGCTGGCGGCGGGACATCGCGGCGAAACGCTGCGGCTCGCCTTGCTCAGCGCCCACTATCGCCAGCCCCTGCCCTGGACTGGATCGCTGCTTGCGCAGGCGACCGCCATCCTCGACCGCTTGTACCGGAGCGCCGGGGACGCCGCGCCTGCCGAGGTCGACGGCGGAGTCGTCGACGCTCTGGCGGACGATCTCAACACGCCGCTCGCGCTCTCCCGTCTCGCAGCAGTGTCGGACGCCGGCTCGCTCAAGGCCAGCGCAGCCTTGCTCGGGCTAGTCGGCGAGACACACGATCGATGGTTCCAGGGCTCAGGTGACAGCAGCGAGGTCGAAGCGCGGGTCGCGGAGCGCACCGCAGCCAAGGCGCGGCGCGACTTCGCGACGGCCGACCGCATACGCGATGAACTGAAGGCTGAGGGCATCCTTCTTGAGGACGGGCCGCAAGGCACCACATGGCGGCGGGCATGAACGCGCCGCTCTACACGACCGAGATCCTGCGGCTGGCCGCGGCACTGCCGGAGCCGGCACGGCTCGAGCGCGTGGATGCCACGGCCGAGAAACGTTCGCCTACGTGCGGCAGCACGATCGCCGTGGCGCTCACTCTGTCCGCCGACGGGAAAGTCGAGGCATTGTCGCAGCGGGTGCACGCCTGCGCGTTCGGGCAGGCGGCAGCGACCTTGATGGCTCGAGCAGCGCTGGGCTGCGACCGGCAGCGCGCAGAGACGGCGCTGGCCGCGCTCGAGGCCTGGCTGGCCGGCAAGCGCGACGATCCGGGTGACTGGCCAGGTGTTGCTGCGCTGGCGCCGGTCCGGTCGCGGCAGTCGCGCCACGGCGCCGTCCTGCTGCCGTTCGCCGCGCTTGCTGCGGCGCTCGAGCGGAGCCGGTGAACGGCTTCCTTTTTCACGCGGCGCTGATGCTCGGCGCCGCGCTGGTGTTCGTCACGATCTTTCGCCAGCTCGGTCTCGGTGCAACGCTCGGCTACATTGTCGCCGGTGCGCTGATCGGCCCCCATGCGCTGGGGCTGATCGACGACCCCGAAGCGGTGATGCAGGTCTCCGAGATCGGCATCGCCTTCCTGCTGTTCCTGGTCGGGCTCGAGCTTCACCCGAGCCGGCTGTGGCGTCTGCGCAGGGACATCTTCGGTCTCGGCCTGGTCCAGGTCCTGCTGTGCGGGCTGGTGCTCAGCGCGCTGATCCACGTCGGCCTTGGCTTCAGCGTCGAGGCAAGCCTGGCGCTGGGGCTGCCGCTCGGTCTGTCCTCGACCGCCCAGGTGCTGCCGATGCTCCGCGGCTCGGGCCAGCTTCATCAGCAGCGGGGGGAGCGCGCCTTTTCGGTGCTGCTGTTCCAGGACCTGTCGATCGTGCCGCTGATCACCGTGATCGCCGCCATGTCGCGCGCGCCGGCGCTCCCCGGCACGCCGCCGGGCTGGGTCCTGGCATTGTACACAGTGGCAGCCATTGGCGGGCTGGTGCTCGCGGGCCGCTTCCTGCTCAACCCGTTGTTCCGGCTGATCGGCCGTTTCGGCGAACGCGAATTGTTCATCGTCGCCGGCCTGTTCGCGGTGATCGCCAGCGCGGCGCTGATGCACGCTTTGCACCTGTCGGTCGCGCTCGGTGCCTTCGTCGCTGGTGTCGTTCTCGCCGAATCGCCCTACCGTCACGAACTTGAAAACGATGTCGAGCCGTTCCGCTCGCTGCTGCTCGGGCTGTTCTTCATTTCGGTCGGCATGCTCGTCGACCTCAACGTCATCTTTGCGGAACCGCTGCGGATCGTCGGGCTGGCGCTTGCGCTCATCGCAGTCAAGGCGATTGTGATCGGCCTGATTGCCATGGCTTTCGGCGCTGCCCGCAGGCAGGCGATCTGGCTGGGCCTGCTGCTCAGCCAGGCTGGCGAGTTCGGCTTCATCCTGTTCGGCCAGGCGACCCTTGCCCGCCTGATCCTGCCCGAAACCGCCTCGCTGGCGACGGCGGTGGTCACCGTATCGATGATCTCCACCCCATTCCTGATGCGGCTGAGCAGCTGGATCCGGGCTCGCATGCCGGAAGGCAGGGTCGACCTCGACGGCCCCGAGCTATCGCCGGAGACCAATGCGATCGTCGTCGGCTACGGCCGCTTCGGGCAGACCGTCGCGCAGATGCTGATGGCCAAGCGCATCCCAGTGACCTTGATCGACAGCAAGCCGGCGCAGATCGAGCTCAGCGAGGAGTTCGGCACCAAGGTGTATTATGGCGACGGCACCCGCCTAGACCTGCTCCGTACCGCCGGCGCCGACACGGCCGAGGCGATCCTGTTCTGCCATGATGACCCCAATCTCGGACCCGAAAGGCTCGAACCGGTCCTGAAGGCCTTCCCCCAGGCCCTGGTGATGGTTCGGGTGTTCGACCGACGGCAGATGATCGCGCTCGACGGCTTGGAAATCCCGCTGATCCAGCGGGAGGTGTTCGAAAGCGCGGTGGTGATGGGGCGCGAGGCGCTTCGCAGGCTCGGCGTCGCGGAGCGCGAAGTGGCACGCGTCGAGCGCGAGTATCGGGTCCGCGACAGCGAGCGGCTCGAGCGGCAGAGCGCGACGGGGGACCTGCATGCGGGTGCCGAGCGCGCGTTCGCAGCCGACCGGGCCTTGCCCGACGAGGAACCGGCGGCGCCGCGCTAAACGGCTGATTCGCTGCCCAGGTGCTCGGCGAGCTTGGCGACAATCGCCTCCACGACGTCGCGGTGCGGCCCCTCGCCGCTGCGAACATGGATGTGCGCCTCGGCGTATGAGGGGCGCCGTTCCTGGGCGAGCCGATCCAGCGTCCCCTTCGGGTCGTCGTTGCGCAGCAGCGGCCTCGTGTCCCGGCGGCCGGTGCGTTCGGCGAGGACCTGCGTCGGTGCATCCAGCCAGATGGTGATGGCCCGCTCGTTGAGGAGCTGCCGCGTCCTGGGATCGACGAACGCGCCGCCGCCTGTGGCGATCACTCTTTTCTCGCCTTCCACCAGCCTTGCCACCAGCCGTCGCTCACCGTCCCGGAAGTCGCGTTCGCCGTAGCGTTCGAACACCTCCGCGGCGGAAAAGCCGGCGGCATCCTCGATGGCAGCATCGCTGTCGACGAACGGAAGTCCCAGACGCCGGGCAAGCCTGCGCCCGACGGTCGACTTGCCGGCGCCCATCAGGCCGACGAGGACAATTGGCCGATCGAGGCGCTTGGCGACTTGGTGCACGGACTGGGGCTATACAGCGCTGGCCAAGCTCGGCAAAAGCCCCGGCAAGCCAGCTCCAGCGGATTTCCGATGCCCAGAATCGCCGTTCCCTTGATCCTCCTCGCCTTGCTCGTAGGCATCCTCGTCTTCCTGTCGACGCAGGCACGCGAGGTGCCGACCAGCACCATCGAGGTTGATGTGAGCCGGCAACCCGATGCGCGCTAAGCCCCTGCTGGCCCTTTCGACCGCAATCGCATTGTCGCTGCCGGCTTTGGCGCAGGTAGCGCAGCCGGTTCCCCAGACGCCGGCTGCGGAACAGCCGCAG
>DATLFV010000119.1:0-4070 GCA_035540875.1 Sphingomicrobium sp.
ACATGTCCACCAGCGCACCATCTCCCCGGAAGCAGCGCCGGACAAGGCGACGATCGTCAGCATCGATTTCGAGCGCGGCGATCCCGTCGCGATCGACGGCGAGCGTCTGTCGCCGGCAAGCCTGCTGGCGAGGCTCAACCAGCTCGGCCACGACAATGGCATCGGCCGCATCGACCTGGTCGAGAACCGCTTCGTCGGCATGAAGTCGCGCGGGGTCTACGAGACGCCGGGAGGCACGATCCTGCTCGCGGCCCATCGCGGCATCGAGAGCATCACGATCGACGGCGGCGCGATGCACCTCAAGGACGAATTGATGCCGCGCTATGCGAGCCTGGTCTACAACGGCTTCTGGTTCGCGCCCGAACGCGAGATGCTGCAGGCGGCGATCGACAAGAGCCAGGAGCATGTCACCGGCCGCGTGCGGATGAAGCTCTACAAGGGCAATGCGACGGTGATCGGCCGCGAGAGCGAGCAGTCGCTCTACAACCAGGAGCTGGTGACGTTCGAGGAGGGCGCCGCCGATTACGACCAGCAGGACGCTGCGGGGTTCATCCGCCTGAACGCGCTGAGGCTGCGCACGCTGGCGCAGCGGCGGCAGTCGGGCCGTTAGGCCGTCACCCCGGACTTGATCCGGGGTCTGCCTGCCGATCGTTCAAGGCCGCAGGACAAGGCGGATCCCGGCTCAAGGCCGGGATGACGATTGTAGCGCCTTTTTGGCCCGCGCGACCTGCTCGCGCACGCGTTCGGGCGCGGTACCGCCGTAGCTGGTGCGGCTGCGCACCGAGGCCTCGACGCTGAGCACGTCGAACAGGCGCGCGTCGATGCGGGCGTCGATCTCCTGCAGCGTTGCGAGCGGCAAGTCGGCGAGATCGCAGGCGCGGGCTTCGGCCGCCTTGACCGCGCGTCCGGTGATGTGGTGCGCCTCGCGGAACGGGACGTCGGCCTCGCGCACCAGCCAGTCGGCGAGGTCGGTGGCGGTCGAAAAGCCCTGCGCGGCCGCTGCGCGCATCCGGTCGGGCACGAACTCTATGGTTTCGACCATGCCGGCAAGCGCGTGCAGCGACAGCAGCAGCAAATCGTGCGCCTCGAACACCGGCTCCTTGTCGTCCTGCATGTCCTTCGAATAAGCGAGCGGCAGTCCCTTCATGGTGACCATCAGCGAGGTCAGCGCGCCGACGATGCGCCCGCTGTGGCCGCGCACCAGCTCGGCCGCGTCCGGATTGCGCTTCTGCGGCATGATCGATGAGCCGGTCGAGAATGAGTCCGACAGCTTCACGAAGCCGAACGGCGCGCTCGCCCACAGGATCAGCTCCTCGGCGAGGCGCGACAAATGCAGCGCGCATTGCGCGGCGGCCGACAGATAATCGAGCGCGAAATCGCGATCGGAGACGCTGTCGAGGCTGTTGGCGGTGGGACGCGCGAAGCCCAGCGCGCTCGCAGTGGCGTCGCGGTCGACGGCAAAGCCGGTGCCGGCCAGCGCTGCGCTGCCGAGCGGGCTTTCGTCGAGGCGCGCGCGGGCGTCGCCGAAACGGGAAATGTCCCGCCGCAGCATCTCGTAATAAGCGAGCAAATGGTGGCCGAGCGTCACCGGCTGCGCGACCTGGAGGTGGGTGAAGCCGGGGAGGATCGTCTCGGCCTGCTGGTCGGCGCGGTCGACCAGCACGCGCTGGAGCGCGCGGATGGCGGCAAGCGTCTCGTCGCAGGCGCCGCGCACCCACAGCCGGAAGTCGGTCGCGACCTGGTCGTTGCGCGAGCGCGCGGTGTGCAGCCGGCCGGCGGCGGGCCCGATCAGCTCGGCGAGGCGATGCTCGACGGTCATGTGGATGTCCTCGCGCTCGAGGCTTTCCGGCACGCCGTCGCGCTCGAACTCGGCGGAGATGCGGTCGAGGCCGTCGAGGATTGCGGCCGCGTCGTCGCGGCCGATGATCTGCTGGTCGCGGAGCATCGCGGCATGGGCCTTCGACGCGGCGATATCCTCGCGCCAGAGCCGCTTGTCGAAGGTGATCGACGCGTTGATCCGGGTCATCAGGGCGGCGGGCCCGGCCGCGAACCGGCCGCCCCATGTCTGCTGTGCTGGGGGCTTGTGCGCCATGGCCGCCGCCGTGCCACGCTCCAAAACGAGCGTCAAAAGCTAAGTTGCCCGGGTGGATTGCCGGGAGAAGATCAGCCCTTATTGTCGATCATCGAACGATGATCAGACACGCGCTCCGTTCGGCCTTTCTTCTCGTGGCGGTTCTCGCCGGATCGCCGCTTGCGGCGCGGCCCCCGCTCGAGGCGCGGGTGGCAGCGAAGCTGGCCGAGGCGCCGGCGGGCACGAGGTTCGGGCTGGTCGTCGCCACCGCGGAGGGCCGCGAGCTGATCGCGATCCAGCCGGACGCGCGGTTCATCCCGGCGTCCAACACCAAGATGTTCACTACCGCGGCGGCGTTCCACATGCTGGGGGACGTCGCGGCCGCCGACGCCGCAGGCGGGGCGGCGGTGCGCCTGGAGGCGGACGCGGCCGGGCGGCAGGACGTCGTGCTGGAGGGCAATGGCGACGCGCGCCTGTCGAGCGCGGCGGCTTGCCTCGTCAACTGCCTTGCGGCGCTGGCCGACGCGGTGGCTGCGCGCACGCGGCTGGTCGACGATGTGATCGGCGACGACCGGCGCTTCCCGGACCAGCGCTGGAGCCCGGGCATGAGCTGGAACAACATCCCGACGAGCTCCGGCGCCGCCGTGTCGGCGCTGACGCTCGACAATAATGAGCTGCCGATGCTGGTGACGCCCGCCAGCCCGGGCGAGCCGCCGCGCCTTGCGCTGCTGCCTTATTACACGGTCGACAACCAGGCGCTCACCGTCGCCGGCGATACCGGCCGCCTGACATTCCACCGCCTGCCGGGCAGCTTCACCGTGCGCCTGACTGGCACGGTGGCGGCCGGGGCCAAGCCGGTGCTGCTGCGCCTGGCGATCGACGACCCGGCGCATTACGCGGCCTGGCGGTTCAAGGACCTGCTGGAGGCGCGCGGCGTCCGGGTCACGGGCGCAATCGTGGCCCGCCACCGCCCGCCGCTGGCCGGCGACGAGCCCGCGGGCGGCGAGGCGCCGCGTTCACAGCCGCCGCCGCAGCAGCCCGCCCTGGCGCGGCTGACGGCGCCGCCGCTGGTCGAGGACCTGGCGGTGATCAACAAGGTCAGCCAGAACGTCCATGCCGAGCTCCTGCTGCGCCGCGTCGGCAGCGTGTCGGGGAACGGATCGATCGCCGATGGCACCGCCGCTTTGCGCGGCATGCTCGAGCAGGCCGGCGTGCCGCGCACCAGCTATGACTTCGCCGACGGCTCGGGAATGTCGACCTACAATCGCGTGACCCCGCGCGGCGTCGTCCAGTTGCTGAGGTGGATCGAAACCCGGCCGTGGGGGACCGCGTGGCGGGCGACGCTGCCCGCGGCCGGCGTCGACGGCACGCTCGCCAGACGCTTTCGCGGCACGTCGCTCGAGCGGCGGCTGTTCGCCAAGACGGGCACATTGAACGCGACCAATGCCCTGTCCGGCACCATGATCGCGAGGAGCGGCAGAACGTTGCTGTTCTCGGCCTTCGCCAACGACGTGCCGGAAGGCGGCAGCGCCAGCCGGCTGATCGATGCCGCACTGCTGATGGTTGCGGAGGAAAACTGAAGCGGCGCTACTTGCTTGAAAACAGAACGCGAATTGCAGGGCCCCGCTTTTATGTTACGCTCCGGTGACAAAGGCGAGTCTCGGGGGAGCAGGGGCATGGTCAAGGCACGGACGGCATATTTGGCGACGACCGCCACGGCGGCAATTCTGCTTGGCGGTGCGGCGCCGGCCTTCGGGCAAAGCGTCCAGCCTCGGCAGAGCACCACCCAGGAGGCGCCGACCCCGACCGGCGCCGAGACGCCGCGCACGCCGGCCGACACCTCGACGCGCGCCGAGCCGACGGGCGACATCATCGTCACCGGTTCGCGCATTCGGCGCGACCCCAATCAGAGCGCGCTGCCGCTGCAGATCGTCACCACGCGGGAGCTGGAGCGCACCGGCATCACCACGCCCGAGCAGCTGGTGTCCTATCTTCCCTC
>DATLFV010000120.1:0-21518 GCA_035540875.1 Sphingomicrobium sp.
GGGTGGGGCCGTCGGGCAAGCCCGCGCCGCGCCATCCGCACCTGCACCCCGCCCGCGAAGCCCCGCATCTCGCGCACCCGCCCCGCCGCAATCTCCAGCCGTCCCTCGCCGACCAGCCCGGCGATGCGCCGAGCGACCTCGGGCGCGATGCGGTGGCGGTGCACGTCCCACCACGGCCGCGCGTGGCGCAGGAAGCGTCTCTGGTCGCTCTCGCCCAGCGCCTGCCACAGGGCCTGGCTGTGCGGCCGCAGCGAATCCACCGCCGCGCGCCAGCCGACCTCGCCGCTGCGCCGCCGCAGCCACCGCCACAGCGCCAGCAGATCGCCCGCCGGGATCGCCTCTGCAGGGACGTGGGCGGGCGTGAACTCGCCGTGGGCGCGCGGCGCCAGCCCGCGCCGCGACAATGCGACGATCCGGCCCCGGTGCCCGGCCGCGTCGAGCGACAGCACCATGTCCACCATGGTCAGGCCGGTGCCGATCAGCAGCACGTCGCCGCCGCTTGCCGCCGCCTCCCGCACCGCCGCCTGCGCCGCCGCGCTCCACGGGTCGGCGATGAAGCGCTCGCCCGCGCCGGCCGCCGCGTGCAGCGGCTCGGGCGGCTGGTTGCCATGCGCCAGCGCCAGCGCCGGCGCCGCGACCACCGCGCCGTCGGCCAGCGTCACCCGCCAGCCCTCGCCGTCGACCGCCGCGCCGGTCGCCTGCCGGGCGACCAGCTCGACCTGCCCGCTCGCCACCGCCTGCGCCAGGATCGCGCTCAGATAGCCGCCGTACAACGCGCGCTCGGCAAAGCCGCGCGCATCGCCGCCACGGGCGCGGTAATGATCGGCGAAGTCGGCGGGAGCGTCCGGCCAGGCGCTCATGTTGTCGGCGCGCACGTTGAGCAGGTGCACCGGCTCTGCGGTCGCATAGGCCGTGCCCCGTCCCGCCCGGCCGCCGCCCTCGATCAGGCGCGAGGCCACGCCGCGCCGCGCCAGCTGCGCGGCCAGCATCGTGCCCGAAAAACCGCCACCGATGATCGCGACCGGGTCCGCCCGGTCAGATCTCATAGTCCGGCCAGTCGTTCGGGTTGGCCGCTCCGGCCTTGCGGCGGACCATGTGCTCGTGAAGCTGCGTCACGGTCCGGCCGGCGGTCTCGGTGAACCACCCCGGCACAACGGCATGGACGATGCAGGCGGCGCCCGCGGCGATCAGCCGGCCGCCGATGCGCAGCGCGCCGGCGCCGTGCTGCGCCCAGCTCATGCCCAGCGCGCGCGGGTGCTCGCGGAACAGCCGCGCGACCGGGGACGCTGCTTCCGGAAGCCCTTTCCCCTGTCCTACAGCCATCGCGCCTGCTAACCTATGTGGTGGCCCCGGCAGGACTCGAACCTGCGACCTGCGGTTTAGGAAACCGTTGCTCTATCCTGCTGAGCTACGGAGCCTTGGTGACCGCCTAGCGATAGGCACTGCGACGCCGTCTGGCAACGGCTCACCCGGTGTGAGCGCCGTGGCCGCGGCCCGCGGACCTTGCGAGTTCGGCATCGTGGCCGTGCGGCTCGGCGCCCTCGGTGCGCAGATAGTGCCGGTCGAGGTCGGCGATCAGCTGCTCCGCCTTGTCCCCGCCGACCATGCGGATGATGGCGTCGAGCTTTGCCTCGGCGCGATCGTCATTCTCCTTGGACGAGGGCGAGCCGACGTAGAGGAAGTAAGCGAGCCCCACGACCTGCCACAGCAGCTGCAGGAATTCGGACTGCCAGTTCTCGAACGTGTCGCGCATCATCTCGTTGGTGTAGGCGCCGACCTCGGGCGGCTGGCCGTGCGCCGCCGCCTCGTCGAGGAAGGCGAGCCATCCGAAATACCAGTGGAGCGACAGCGAGATCGTGAAGAAGCCGAGCGTGATCCAGGCATAGGCGTAGCGCCGCATAGGGTCCTCCCAGGCGATTGTGGCGCGACCAACGCGCCTCGCAGGAGCTTTGTTGCTGCTCAGGAACGGCCACTCCCCCCCGGCGTTGGGCAGTGTCATCATCTCAGCTCAAGAGCGCATATGGCCAGCGGGCCGACCGTCCCCCCACCCACGCCCGATTCGCTGAACAGTTCGCTGCGGCGCAACATCGCCGCGCTCGGCGAGCGCCGGGTCAGGGAAGAGGCGTCGGCGTCGCTCGAGGAGCGGCTCGCCAGCCGCATCACCCGCTTCACCGGGAGCATGCGCTTCGTCGCCCTCCACGCGGCATTCTTCGGCCTGTGGCTCACCGCCAACCTCGGCTGGCTTGGCGTCAGGCCGTGGGATCCCACCTTCGTCGTGCTGGCGATGATCGCCTCGGTGGAGGCGATCTTCCTCTCGACCTTCATCCTGATCAGCCAGAACCGCATGGCCGCCGCGGCCGACCGGCGGGCCGAGCTCGATCTTCAGGTCAGCCTGCTGGCCGAACATGAGATCACCAAGATCGTGCAGCTGGTTTCCGAGATTGCGGAGCGGCTGGACGTCGCGCCCGACACGCGGCGGGAGGTGGAAGAGCTGAAGCGCACCGTCGCGCCGGAAGCGGTGCTCGACGCGATCGAGACGAGCGAGACCGAAAGTCCGTCCTAGGCGCTGACGAGCGGCGTTGCAGCGTCGATCGGCTGCTTGGAGGCGCTGAACGAGGGCGCTGGGCACAAGGCGCGCTGCGCGAAGTCCTCCGCCAGCTTGGCGTGCCACGCGCGGGCCTGTTCGGTCATCGCGCGCTGCGCCGCCAGGCGCTCCTCGATGGCCCTGCGACGGTAATAACGCTGGTTCGATTCCATCAGCCTACCCCCTCCAGGAGCCCACCATCGCTCCGATTGGCTACCGAATGGTTAATATCCACAGCTGTCCCGAACTGGCACCGGTTTCCCCTCCGGAGCGGTCGGAAATGCGCCCGTCACTGCTCGTCGCTGAAACCGAACGTTCCGACGCTCGTTGGTGCGCAAATGGCTTTAAGGACCAAACAGATGCTCAACTCCATCGAAGCGCGCCGGGACGTCTTCAATCCCAGTCTGCGCGGCTACCATGCCGTCTATCGCGAAAATGCCGTGAACCACTGCCCCGGCTGTGGCCGCACCCACTGGCTGCTCGGCCGGATGCTTGCCGAATGCGCCTTCTGCGCGACGGCCTTGCCGTTGTCGGAGGCATGCCGTCAGGGCCCCGCGCCGGCGCCGGTGTTCTGGCGCTCGCGGCCCAACTACACGGAGCTGCGCGCCGCCTGATTTCTGCCGATCGCCGAGTTGCGGACGGGCCTGGACGCGTCGAAGGACGCGGGCCAGGCCCTTCTTTTTGCATCTCCGCAGAAACAGCATTGGCCCTCGGGGCGGGCTCGGCAGGGCGCGGATCAGTCGCCGTGCGACGAAAGCGGCCGGTCGGAAGCGCGGCGCATCGGGTGCTCCCTGGGCCGGGTCTGGCCGGGCTGCGCGCGGCGCCGCGCGACGGCGGCAGGGCGGGCGGCGCGCGCGGTGGCGGGCACCGGCCGCACTGAATCGAGCAGCTTCGCGCCGGCCAGGAACACCACCCCGGTGCACGCCAGTGCCAGCAATACGCCGGGCGCGCCCGGATAAAGCTCTAGATAGTGGCGGCCGCGCTCCACTGCGCCCATGGCGATCGCATAGATCACCAGCCAGACTTCCCAGCGGGTCTTGATGACGAACAGGCGGGACAGTCGCTGCAGCATTGGCATTGGTTAATCAAACGTCGTGCCAATCGCGCAGTTCCGCCATTTCGGCACTGACGAAATTGGTGAAGTGTCAATTAACCTTACGCCAGCGCGCCGAGGTCGAGCGCGTCGAGCAAGGCGCCGCGCGCCGCCTCGATGTCGCGGATCAGCGCCGGCCGGGTCAGCTCGCTGTTGACGATCTCGACCGGCCAGTGCCGCGCCACGACCTCGGCGATGCGGTCCAGCCTGGCCTCGTCGGCCAGGAAGCGCGGGTCGACCGCGGCCGGGTCGGCGACGACCCGCAGCCGCAGGCAGGCGGGGCCGCCGCCATTGGCCATCGACTGGCGCACGTCGACCACCTGCACCCGGCGGATCGGGCCGTTGCTCGCCAGGTGCCGCTGCAGCCAGTCCCAGACCGTCGGCGTTTCCCGCGCCTCGCTCGGCACCACCAGGATCATCTCGCCGTCGGGTGGAGTCACCAGCTGGGCGTTGAACAGATAGGACTTGATCGCGTCGGCCAGCGGGACCTCGGCGTCGGGCACTTCGACCAGCTCGAAGCCCGGCACCAGCCGCTGGCATTCGACCAGCAGCGCGTCGCGGTCCGCGAACGCCTTTTCGTGCGCGAACAGCACCTGCTCGTTGGCGACCGCGACCACGTCGTTGTGGAACGCGCCGGCGGCGATCGCCTCTGGCGACTGCTCCACGAACAATGTCCGCTCCGGGTCGAGGCGGTGAAGCCGGGCGACCGCCCTGCTGGCTTGCAGATGCTGCCGCGCCGGAAAGGCGCCGCCCGCGACGCCGTAGACGAATATCTCCACCCCCGGCCGGCCGTGCGACGGCGCCAGCCGCATGTGGTTGGCGGCCCCTTCGTCGCCGAACGCCGCGGGCACCGGCGCATGCACCGCGAAGCTCGCCGGGTCGGCGAAGGCCAGCCGCAGCTGCGCCAGCGTTCCGGGCCATTCATGGCTGCGATGCGCCATGGTGCGCAAATTGGCGACGGTCAGGTGGCAGCGGCCGTCCGCCGTGTCGGCGGCCGGCGACACGGTTGCCGCATTGGCCGCCCACATCGGCGAAGCCGACATGGCGTTGGCCGCCAGCGCCGGCTCCGCCTCCTCGATGGTGGTTCCAAGCTGCTCCAGCCAGGCGCGGTGCGGCCGCGCGTGCGGCACGAACAGGCCCTGCGCCAGGCCAAGCGCGAGGTTGGCGCGCATCTTGTCGATGCCCTGCAGCGCCGCGGCGCGCGGCTGCGACGCCACGCCGGCGTTGCGGGTCGAGGCGAGATTGCCGAGGCTGAGCCCGGCATAATTGTGGCTCGGCCCGACGATCCCGTCGAAGTTGATCTCTCGGATCCCCATCAGCGCGCCACCGCCAGCACCTCGTCGCCGACCTCGACCCCGAGCAGTTCGGCGGCGCCGCGGTCGATGCACAGCCCCTTGCGCGCCGAGCGCTTGACGCTCGCGCAGCAGGCCGCGAACCGCTTGAGCCGGCCGGCGGCGAGCAGCATCTTCTGGCGCCCGCCCTCGCCGATCTCGCCGATCGTCTCCACCGCCGCCTCGCGCACCGTGCGGATGCGGTCGGTGGACGCAGTCACGGTCGGCCCGCCATCGAAGATGTCGACGTAGCGGTCGAACACGAAGCCTTCGTCCTCGAGCATGCGCAGCGCCGCCCGCCCGCTCGGATGCGGCTGGCCGATGACCGGCCTCGCCGCCTCCGCGAGCAGCGCCACGTAGATGGGCGTGCGCGGCATCAGGTCGGCGATGAACTTGGTGCCGTGCACCGCATTGAACTCGTCCGCCTCGGGAAAGCTCATGCCGAAGAAGCGCCCCGCGAGCGCGTCCCAGAACGGCGAGTTGCCGGCGTCGTCCATCATCCCGCGCAGCTCGGCCAGGGTGCGGTCCCCGAACCGCGCGCGGTGCTGGCGAATGAACAGATAGCGGCTGCGCGCCAGCAGCGCCCCCCAGCCGCCGGCGCGCGACGCGGGGTGGAGGAACAGCCCGCCGACCTCCGACGATCCTTCAAGGTCGGTGGTCAGGCTCAGCATCTGGTTGCGGAAGGTCTTGCCCAGCTCCGGGCTGCTCTGCGTTAAGGTGCTCAAATGATAGGAATAGAAGGGCTGCTTGACCCCGACCTGCCCGAACACCTGGCAGGTGCCGCGGATCACGCCCTCGACCGGGTCCTCGAGCACGAACATGTAGAGGTCGCCCGCCTGCACGTCCTCCTCGCGCGAAAAGCTCTCCTCCGACTTGGCGAGCTTCTCGACCAGGGTGCCGCGGTCGGGCGGCAGATTGGTGAAGCCGCCGCCCGTCAGCTTGGCCATTTCGTAGATCGCCGCGAAATCGTCGGCCCGCGCCGGCCGCACCCGGAAGCTCATCTCCCGGCTCCGGCCAGCCGCAGGATGGTCAGCGCCGACAGCGCCGCCCGCTCCTCGAGGCTCTCGACGATCAGATATTCGTCCATGCTGTGGATCTTGCCGCCGCGCACCCCCATCGTGTCGATCACCGGCACCCCGCAGGCGGCGATGTTGTTGCCGTCGCACACCCCGCCGCTATTCTGCCAGCCGACGCTCTGGCCCAGGTCGGCGCCGGCCCGCGCGACGAGCTGGAACAAGGCCTCCGTCTCCCCGGTCATCGGCTTGGGCGGCCGCCCGAAGCCGCCGTGTATCTCGATGTAGACGTCATGCGCGGCGGCGGTCTCGGCGACCGCTTTCTCGATCAGCCGCCGCGCGATCTCCTGGTCGTCGCCGGTTGCCGGGCGCAGGTTGACGCTGAGCACGGCAAGGTCGGGCACGACGTTGTTGGGCCCGCCGCCCTCGATCCGCGCCGGATTGACCAGCAGCCCCGGCGTTCGCGACATCGCCAGCCGCAGCGCCAGCTCGCCGGCGGCGACGATCGCGTTGCGCCCGTCCTCGGGGTTGCGCCCGGCATGGGCCGACCGGCCGCGGATCACGAACGCGAAGTTGCCGCTGCCCGGCCGCGCCCCGGCAAAGGTGCCGTCGGGCAGCGCGCTGGGCTCATAGGTGAGCGCCGCCTTCTTGCCCTGCGCGGCCCGGGCCAGCAGCGCCGCGGAGCCGGGCGAGCCCACTTCCTCGTCGCTGTTGATCACCACCTCGTAGCCGAGGTTCGCGGCGGCGCCGCTCGCCTCGACGCCCTTGAGCGCCGCCAGCATCACCGCGATCCCGCCCTTCATGTCGGCGACGCCGGGGCCGTTCAGCACCCCGTCCTCCTTCCAGTCGACCGCCTGGAACGGGTGGTCGGCGCCATAGACGGTGTCCATGTGCCCGGTCAGCAGCAGCTGCACCGGCGCCTCCGGCCGCACCTTGAGGTGCAAATTCTGGCCATGCTCGACGGCCCGGGTGCGGCCGGCGCCGTCCACCGTCTCGACCGGCGCCGGGTCGACCAGCGCAAGCTCGCCCGGCAAGGCCGAAAAGGCCTCGGCCAGAGTCCCGGCGATCAGCGCCAGCCCCGGAAGGTTCGCAGACCCGCTGTTGACCCCGGCCCACACCTCGACCTGGCGAAGCATCGGCTCGGCCGCGGCGCGCTCCACGGCGCTCTGTTCGATGCTGGTAAGGCCCGCCATCCGGGCCGTCCCTAGCCAAGCAGCAGGCGGAACGCTACTCCGCGCCCGGCGGCGGCTCGGCCGGGGTTTCGACGCTCGCGGAGCGCTCCTGCGGCGCGCTTGTCCCGTCGCCGCCGCGCACCGACAGCGAATAGAGCCCGACCAGCAGCGCCGGCGCAAGCCAGATCAGCAGCAGCAGCCAGACCATCGGCCTTCAGCCTTCGGCCGATTGCGCGCGAACCGTTGGTGCCCGCCTTGCGAAGCGGTCGAGATAGATGACGTTGGACGGCTTTCTCGCCAGTTCGACATAGCGGATGGCGAGGCTGGCATGGGCAATTCTGGCGGCATCGCAGGTCGCGGCCGCGACCGCCTGCCACTCGGCTGCCGCGCGACGACTGAAATAATCCTGATCGTTCGACATGAAGACCTCGGACCCTCGCGACCGCCGGATCGCATTTGCCGACGATAGCCGCTTGGCCCGGGCGGAAGTAGCACATGGATCAACATTCAACCATTTTTCGCGCTGCCCGTGCTGCCCTGCGGGCGCGCGCTACAGATGGTCGCGAAACTGCTCCAGCAGCCGCCGGTACAGCGCCCGCTTGAACGGCACGATCATGTCGGGAAGCCGCTCAGCGTCGACCCATTTCCAGTCGCAGAACTCGGGGTGGGCGGTGGCAATGTTGACGTCGCTGTTGCGCCCCAGGAAGCGGCACAGGTACCAGTCCTGGAGCTGGCCCTTCCACTTGCCGCCCCACAATTTGCCGCGTAGGTCCTCGGGCAGGTCGTAGCGCAGCCGCTCGGGGCAGTCGGCGACCCGCTCGACCAGGTGCGGCGGGATGCCGGTCTCCTCCTCGAGCTCGCGAAGCGCGGTCGCCCACGGCTCCTCGCCCTCGTCGATCCCGCCCTGCGGCATCTGCCAGGCCTCGTCGGTATTATCGATCCGCCGCCCGACCCAGACCTGATTGTCCCAGTTCAGCAGCATCACGCCGACGCCGCGGCGATAGAGATGGTCGTCAGGGCTACCCGTCATGCTGAACTCGTTTCAGCATCCATCCCCGTGCCGCTCACGGCAACCGGCGGCAGGCCAAGCCCCGGTGCAAGGTCGTGCCAGTCGGGATTCTCGCTCTCGATCAGGTTGATCTTCCACTGGCGGTGCCATCGCTTCAACTGCTTCTCCCGGACTATGGCGATGGGCATGTCTTCGAACAACTCGAAGCGGACCAGCCGAAGGACTTGATAGCGCGAGGTGAACCCCTTCACCTGTCCGGAACGATGAAGCCATAGCCGCCCGAGTAGATTCGCCGTTACGCCGATGTAGAGTGTTCCATGCGCCCGACTGGCAAGGATGTAGACGCACGGCTGCTTTACCACCGGCAGAGCATGCGACCCGATGGATGCTGAAACAAGCATGACGGACCCATCCCCCTTCGTCATGCTGAACTCGTTTCAGCATCCATACAAATGCCGGGCGGCGCGCCTCCAGCAAATACCCCGCCGCCCCCGCTCGCATTAGACGCGCGGAGCGCCTAAATACGACCCATGGCCACAGCCACGCACAACCTCACCCCCGCGGAAGCGGCCGCCGATCCCGCGCCGGAGGCCGTCGTCGTCCGCTTCGCCGGCGATTCCGGCGACGGCATGCAGCTCACCGGGGGTCAGTTCACCCTCTCGACCGCGCTCGCCGGCAACGACCTCGCGACCTTCCCGGATTTCCCGGCCGAGATCCGCGCGCCCCAGGGCACGACCTTCGGCGTCTCCGCCTTCCAGATCAATTTCGGCAGCTGCGCGATCGAGACCGCCGGCGACCAGCCCGACGTGCTGGTGGCGATGAACCCGGCCGCCCTCAAGGTGAACGTCGACCAGCTGCGCGAGGGCGGCCTCATCATCGCCGACGAGGGCGAGTTCACGGCGCGCAACCTCGCCAAGGCCGGCTATGACGCCAACCCGCTCGAGGACGGCAGCCTCGCCCGCTGGCAATTGGTCCACTTCAACATCTCGCAGCTCACCCTCGACGCGGTGAAGCCGTTCGGCCTCGGCAACAAGGAGGCCCTGCGCTGCAAGAACATGTGGACGCTCGGCCTGGCCTTGTGGATGTTCGACCGCGAGCGCCAGCCGATCGTCGACTGGCTCAAGGCCAAGTTCGCCAAGGCGCCCGAGCTCGCCGAGGCCAACATCGCCGCGTTGAACGCCGGCCATGCCTATGGCGAGACGGTCGAGATCGGCGGCGCCGTCCACAAGCGCCATCTCGACCCGGCGCCCGCCGAGCCCGGCCTCTACCGCACCGTCACCGGCGCCGAGGCGCTGGCCGTCGGCCTCGTCGCGGGCGCCCAGCTCGCCGGGCTGAACATGTTCTTCGGCTCCTACCCGATCACCCCGGCCAGCCCGCTGCTCCACCATCTCGCGCGCCTCAAGGAGTTCGGGATCACCACCTTCCAGGCCGAGGACGAGATTGCCGCCATCTGCGCGGCGATCGGCGCATCCTATGCCGGCCAGCTCGGAGTCACCTCCTCGTCGGGGCCCGGGATCGCGCTCAAGGGCGAGGCCATGGGCCTTGCGGTGATGACCGAGCTGCCCCTCGTCATCGTCAATTCGCAGCGCGGCGGACCCTCGACCGGCCTTCCCACCAAGACCGAGCAGTCGGACCTCTACCAGGCGGTCTACGGCCGCAACGGCGATGCGCCGCTGCCGGTGATCTCGGCCCGCTCGCCGGCCGACGCCTTCGACTGCGCGATCGAGGCGGTGCGCATCGCCACCCGCTACATGACTCCCGTCATGCTGCTGACCGACGGCTATATCGCCAATGCCGCCGAGCCGTGGAAGGTGCCCGACATGAGCGCCTACGCGCCCTTCCCGGTGTCCTTCTTCGAGCAGGCGCCGGCCGACGGCGAGGGCGTGATGCCCTACGCCCGCAACGACGATCTCGCCCGCCCCTGGATCCGGCCCGGCACGCCGGGCCTCGAGCACCGCATCGGCGGCATCGAAAAGGCGCCGGGCTCGGGCAACATCGACTATAGCCCGACATCCCACCAGGCGATGACCGACACCCGCGCCGCCAAGGTCGCCAACGTCGCCGACTCGATTCCCGACCAGGACGTCTGCCTCGGCCGCGCCGGCGCCAGGCTCGCCGTCGTCGGCTGGGGCTCGACCTTCGGCCCGATCCACCAGGCGGTGCGCCGCGCGCTCGCCCGCGGGCTCGACGTTGCCCATGTCCACATCCGCCACATCGCGCCGATGCCGCGAAATATGTCTGTCCTATTGCGGGGCTTCGAGCATATCCTGGTGCCGGAGATGAACATGGGTCAGCTCAAGACCGTGCTCCGCGACCAGTTCCTCGTTGATGCGCGGCCGCTCAACAAGGTCAGCGGACACCCGTTCCGGATTGCCGAGATCGAGGCGGCGATCGACGCGGAGCTTGCTAAAGGTCACGAAAATGGTCGTGTTCTACGGGACATTAGGGACCGTAAGGGCGCCGAGGCATGAAGCCGCTCAACCCCTTTCCGCTGATCGCCCTGCTGGTGATCGTCATTGCCATCATCGTCTGGCTGCTGTGAACCCATGAACGAAATGACCAAAGTCACCACCGCCAAGGACTGGGCATCGGACCAGGAGGTGCGCTGGTGCCCGGGCTGCGGCGACTATGCGGTCTTGAAAGCCGTGCAGCGCACCATGCCCGACCTCGGCATCGCCCGCGAAAAGACCGTGTTCGTCTCCGGCATCGGCTGCTCGAGCCGCTTCCCCTATTACATGGCGAGCTACGGCTTCCATACCATCCACGGCCGCGCGCCGGCCTTCGCCACCGGCATCAAGCTCGCCAATCCCGAGCTCGACGTGTGGATCATCACCGGCGACGGCGACGCATTGTCGATCGGCGGCAACCACACGATGCACGTGTTGCGCCGCAACCTCGACTGCCAGATCCTTTTGTTCAACAACGAGATCTACGGCCTCACCAAGGGCCAATATTCGCCGACCAGCCGCATCGGCACCCGCTCGCCCTCGACGCCGTTCGGCTCGGTCGACCGGCCGCTGCGCCCCTGCGCCTTCGCGCTCGGCTCGGGCGCGCGCTTCGTTGCCCGCGGCATCGACGTCCACAAGAATCTGCCCGACGTGCTCAAGGCCGCGCACGCCCACCGCGGCGCGGCCTTCGTCGAGATCTTCCAGAATTGCGTCGTCTACAATGACGACGTGTTCGCGCCATTCACCGCGCGCGAATTCGCCGCCGACCGCCAGCTGTGGCTCAAGCCCGGCGAGAAGATGCTGTTTGCCGGCGGCGCCAAGGGCATCGCGCTCGACGCCGAGCGGCTGGCGCTCAAGGTGGTCGCCGGCGACGACCCGCAGGTGCTCGTCCACGATCCGAAGAACCGCTCGATCGCGCACATGCTCGTCGAAATGCCGGCCGAGGGCTTTCCGGTGGCGCTCGGCGTCATCTACGAGGACCCGGCGCCGACCTTCGAAAGCGCGGTCGTCGAGCAGAACCGCGCCGCCGCCGGCGGCAAGGCGGCGGACCTCCAGGCGCTCGTTTCCAAGGGCCAGAGCTGGATGGTCGAAAAAGAGCCGCACAAGCTTTAGGGCTTGGACAATCTGACCCACAGCCTCGCCGGGGCGCTGCTCGGGCAGATGGGCCTGAAGCACCTGTCGGGCCGGGCCATGGGCACCCTGGTCATCGCCGCCAACATCCCCGACATCGACGCCTTCGCCTCGGTGCTCGGAACCCAGAGCCTGGCGATCCGCCGCGGCATCACCCACGGCCCGCTGGCGATGCTGCTGCTGCCGCTTGTGCTCACCGGCCTGGTGCTGCTGTGGAACCGCTGGCGGCCCGCCGCGCAGCCGGTCCGCCCGGCCGCCTTGCTGCTGCTCGCCACCATCGGCACGCTCAGCCACCCGGCGCTCGACTGGCTCAACAGCTACGGCATCCGCCTTCTCGAACCCTTCAGCAGCCGCTGGTATGCCGGGGACACATTGTTCATCATCGACCTGTGGATCTGGCTGGCGCTGGCCGCCTCGGTGGGGATCTCGCTGCGGCGGGAACGCAGCGGCGGTCAGTGGCGCCGCCCGGCGCTCGCCGGCTTCGCCGCGATCTGCGCCTACATCCTCGCCAACGGCCTCATCACCGCCCGCGCCGAGGCCCAGGGCCAGGGATTGCTTGCCGAGCGTGGCGCCCACCCCGAGCTGGTCGTCGCCAACCCCGTCCCCGTCGCCTTCTGGAAACGGAACATGCTGTGGCGCGACGCCGCCGTGCACGGCAGCGGCACGTTCCACCTGCTCGACGGCACCTCATTGGCGGCCTCGTCGGCGCCCAACCGCCTCGACCACCCGCTGCTCCTCGCCCAGCGCGACCGCCCAGACGTCGCCGCCTTCCTGTTCTGGTCGCGCATGCCGATCGTCGTGGAGCGCGGCGAGCGCATCTTCCTCGCCGACCAGCGCTTCGCCAGCGCCCTCACCCGCGACACCTTCCTGGTGCCGCTGGAGCCGCCGCGATGAGCCGCCGCGGCGAGCATCTGGTGCGCGCCGACCGCGGCTTCGCCACCGGCGGCGGCCTGCTCGCAGGGCTCGCAGCGCCTGCCTTCGCGCGGGTGCTTCGCCAGCTCGACCGCCGGCTCGTGGAGGGCGGAATCCACGCAACCCTGCCGAGTGGGCAGCGCCGGCGCATCGGCTTCCACGCGCCCGGGCCCGAGCCGGTGGTCGAACTAAGGAGCTGGATGGCGCTGGTACGCCTCGCCACGTCCGGCTCGGTCGGCTGGTACAAGGCGTGGGAACGCGGTGAATGGGCGTCGCCCGATCCCGTCCCCTTGTTCGAGCTGTTCATGCGCAATGCGGTGAGCCTCGGCGCAACAGCTCGCGCCAAGGGCCCGGCACGGCTGGTCAACCGCCTCGCCCATCTCGCCCGCGACAATGCGCCGGGCCGCGCCCGCGACAATGTCGCGGCGCATTACGACCTCGGCAACGATTTCTACGCCGCCTGGCTCGACCCGACGATGACCTATTCCTCGGCGCGGTTCGCGGCCGGCGACGATCTCGAAGCGGCGCAGCGGCGCAAGGTCGCGATGCTGCTCGACCGGCTCGACATTGGTCCCGGCAAAAAGCTGCTCGAGATCGGCTGCGGCTGGGGAAGCCTGGCGATCGCGGCTGCCGAGCGCGGGGCCTCGGTGGTGGGGCTGACGCTTTCGACCGAGCAGAAGGCCTGGGCGGACCGGGAGATCGCCCGCCGCGGACTGGAGGACCGCATCGAGATCCGGCTCCAGGACTATCGCGAGATCGACGAGCGCTTCGACGCGGTTGCATCGGTGGAAATGGTGGAGGCGGTCGGCCAGCGCTGGTGGGGCGCCTATCTCGACTGCATCGCCCGCGCGCTTGCGCCCGGCGGCCGCGCCGCGCTCCAGTTCATCGCCATCCGCCCCGAGCTGTTCGACCGCTATGCCGCCTCGGCCGACTTCATCCAGACCTACATCTTCCCAGGCGGCATGCTGCTCCACGAGCCGCTCTTCGCGGCCATGGCGGAGGAACGCGGCCTCGGCTGGCAGGACCTGGACTGGTTCGGCCGCGACTATGCAAAGACGGTCAAGCTGTGGCGGGATCGCTTCGACGGCGCCGTCCGGAGGGGCAAGCTCGACGACTTCTCGCCGGCCTTCCACCGCCTGTGGCGATATTATCTGATGTATTGCGAGGGCGGCTTCCGCGGCGGCGGCATCGATGTCGCCCAGGTGACGATGGTACGCCGCTAGGCGTCGACTCGCACCCGCTCGCCGGTCTGCGGCTCCGACAGCAGCCGCTGCAGCAGCGCCTGTGCAACCACCTCCGGCGGCTTCACGCTCTCGGGCTCCTCGCCGGGGAACGCGTTCTGCCGCATCCGGGTGCGGGTGGCTCCGGGATCGACGATATGAACGCGCACCCGGCCGGTGTAGGCCTTTTCGTCGGCATAGGCGCCGAGCAGATTCTCGAACGCCGCCTTGGACGAGCCGTAGGCGCCCCAGAACGCCCGCGCCCGGCCGCCGACTGACGAGGTCAGGCCGATTACGTCGGCCCGCTCGGCTGCCCGCAGCAGCGGATCGAAGCGGGCGATCAGCGCCTGGTTGGCGACGAGATTGATCGCCAGCACCCGGCCATATTCCTTGGGATCAATATGCTCCACAGGGGTGAGCGACCCCAGCATGGCGGCGTTGAGGACGAGGATGTCCAGAGCCGTCCAGCGCTCGGCGACGGCGGCCGCGAGACGCTCGATGCTGTCGCCGTCGGTGAGATCGAGCGGCGCGATCGTCGCGCTTCCGCCGGCCAAATGGATGCGCTCTTCGACGCCTTCGAGCGCCTGTGCGGTCCGCGCGACGAGAATGACGTGGGCGCCCGAAGCCGCGAGCAGTTCCGCAGTCGCCGCGCCGATCCCGCGGCTGGCGCCGGTGACGAGCGCGAGCTTGCCGGCGAGAGGCTGGTTCTCCGTCATTGTTTGACGTCAGCGGCTGGCGACGAGCGACAAGGAAGCCGGACCGTCCTTTTCCATCAGGTCGGTCAGCATGGTCGGATAGTCCCCGGTGAAACAGGCGTCGCAACGTTGCGGCTGGCCATGGTCACGCTCCGAGCCAAGCGCGCGGTACAGGCCCTCGATCGAGATGAAGGCGAGGCTGTCGGCGTTGATGTAGTCGGCCATCGATTCGACGCTCATCTGGGCAGCGAGCAGCTTGGCGCGCTCCGGCGTATCGACGCCGTAGAAGCAGCTGTGCCGGGTCGGCGGCGAGGCGATCCGCATGTGGACCTCGCGAGCGCCGGCGTCCCGCATCATCTGGACGATCTTGACGCTGGTGGTGCCGCGGACGATCGAATCGTCGATCAGCACGATCTTCCGGCCTTCGACCAAAGCCGAATTGGCGTTGTGCTTGAGCTTGACGCCGAGGTGGCGGACCTCCTGGCTTGGCTGGATGAAGGTGCGACCGACGTAATGCGAGCGGATGATGCCGAGCTCGAACGGGATCCCCGAGGCCTGGCTGAAGCCGATGGCGGCGGGAACGCCGCTGTCGGGCACCGGCACCACGTAATCCGCGTCGACCGGCGCCTCGCGCGACAGCTCGGCGCCGATGTTCTTGCGAACCTCGTAGACCGACTTGCCGTCGGCGATCGAATCGGGGCGCGAGAAATAGACGTGCTCGAAGATGCACGGCCTCGGGCCCACTTTCGCGAACGGCCGGAAGGAGCGGATGCCGTCGCCGTTGACGACCACCAGCTCGCCTGGCTCGACATCGCGCAGGAAGGTGGCGCCGATGACGTCGAGCGCCACCGTCTCGGAGGCGAAGATCGTCGCTTCGCCGAGCTTGCCCATCACCAAAGGCCGAATGCCGAGCGGATCGCGGCAGGCGACCAGCCCCTGCTCGGTCAGCACCAGCAGCGAATAGGCGCCCTCGACCTGGCGCAGTGCGTCGGTCAGCCGGTCAAGCATGGTCGCGTGGTGCGAGGTCGCGACGAGGTGGATGATGACCTCCGTGTCACTGGTCGACTGGAAGATGGAGCCGCGGCGGTTGAGCGTCCGGCGCAGCTTGAGCGCGTTCGACAGATTGCCGTTGTGCGCGACCGCGAAGCCGCCTTCCGCCAGCTCCGCGTACAAAGGCTGGACGTTGCGCAGCGCCGTCTCCCCGGTGGTCGAGTAGCGGACATGGCCGATCCCCGAGCGCCCGGCCAGCTTGCGCATGATGTCATCGCGGTCGAAATTGCCCGCCACATGGCCCATCGCCCGGTGCGAGTGGAAGTGCCTGCCGTCGAAGCTGGTGATGCCGGCAGCCTCCTGGCCGCGGTGCTGCAGCGCATGAAGCCCGAGCGCGACGAAGCTTGCGGCATTGTCGGCACTCCAGATGCCGAAAACCCCGCATTCCTCGCGCAGCTTGTCCCCGTCGAGGGGATCGAAAGGATTAGTCGTCAGCACGGTCCGATCTCCCCGCCGCCCATCGGCCGCTTGTATATAGGGTCGCGGGCGTCGCTTGTCGCCTCGGGCATGAATATGGCTTGAAGGGGGCGTCGACCCGGCATCGACAGTGAGGTCCTTTTGCGGCAGTCCGGACAGGTGAAGATAACGGCTGCGGGACAAGATTCTGCTCCTGCGATCGTGGAGGCAGGGGAGGTCACGACCTTCGCCGAGCTGCGCGGGCGCTCTGCCATCCTGACGAAGGATTGGCCGCAACGGCCGCTCGTCTTCATGGAGGCGGTCAACAGCAGAGCCTGCGTGGAGCTGTATTTCGCCTGCCTCGCCAATGGCTTCCCGGTGTTCCTGATGCCGGCCATGCCCGCGGCGTTGCTGGACCCGCTCGTCGGCCGCTACGATCCCAATGTCCTCGTGACCTTCCCGGGCGGCCAGAGGATGATCGAGATCCGCCACAACAAAAAGCTCGATCTGCATGCCCGGCTATCGGTGATCCTATCCACCTCGGGCTCCACGGGGTCCCCGAAGCTGGTGAAGCTTTCTGCCCGCAACATCGAGTCCAACGCCTCCTCGATCTGCGACTATCTCGGCATCACCGCCGCCGATCGCGCGATCACCAGCCTGCCCTTCAGCTATTCCTATGGCATGTCGGTGGTGAACTCCCATTGGCATGCGGGAGGCTCGGTCCTCATCAACCAGGCCTCGCCGATCGAGCCGCGGTTCTGGAGCAATTTCGTGGCCGGAGGCGCGTGCAGCTTCGCCGGCGTGCCCTATACGTTCGAGATGCTGGCCCGCCAGCAAAGCTGGGCCGCTTCTCCGGGGCTTCGTTACGTCACCCAGGCCGGGGGCCGCCTGTCGCCCGATCTGGTGCGCCGGATGGCGGAACTTGGCCAGCGCCACGGCTGGGATTTCATCGTCATGTATGGGCAGACCGAGGCATCTCCCAGGATGGCTTATCTGCCGCCGCGGCTGGCGCTGGATCATCCCGACTGCGTCGGCCGCGCGATCCCGGGGGGGTCTCTGTCGCTGGTCGACGAGCACGGCCGGACGATCGACGGGGTCAACACCCCCGGCGAGCTGCGCTACAGCGGCCCCAACGTCATGATGGGCTATGCAAGCGCGGTCGAGGACCTCGCGCGCGACGAAACGCCCGATTACCTCGCCACCGGCGACCTTGCCGTCCGCACCGACGAGGAGCTGTTCCGGATCATCGGCCGCGCCAGCCGCCTGGCGAAGCCGTTCGGGATCCGCGTCGATCTCGATGACCTCGAGAGGCGGACGGGCGAGTTCCTGCCGGCGCCCTTGTGCGTGGCCGATGATTCGCTGATCGTGGTTGCCAGCACGCAGCCCCCGCCACCCGACTTGCGGCAACGGCTGGCTTCCGAACTGCACCTGCCGACCTCGGCAATCCAGCTCATCCTGCTCGACTCCGTTCCTTTGCTGCCGAGTGGGAAGACCGACTATCAGGGCCTGCTCGAGCGGGGGCGGGCGGCAAGCGCCAAAGAGCTCGGCCACGACCCGGGCGAACGCCCGTCGTCGTCCTTGCGGCACTACATGCAACTGGCCTGGTCGATGGGCCTGCAGATCCTCGGCCTGCGCCGTGCCGGATGGCAGAGCGTCGAAGAGATCTTCACGACCTTCCTGCCCGGCAGCCAAGCAATAGGTCCCGAGGCGAGTTTCTCGACATTGGCTTCGGATTCGCTCGCCTATGTCCAGGTCTCGATCGCGCTCGAGGATTATCTGGGCCGGCTTCCCGAGGGCTGGGAAGACATGGCCGTGGCCTCGCTGGAGGAATTGCGCCCCGAGCCCAGTGTCTTCTAGGCCGCGGATGCGGCCGGGTTCCGCTGCCCCGCCGCGGCGGCGAGCCGGCTACGCTCCGCCCGGCACGTGCGGCAAACGACATCGATCGTACGGCAGACGAGCACGCCGATGACGATCGCCGCGACCGCTGCGGGGAGCTGCCAGGCGGGCTCCGCCTTCCACAGCGCGAACAGCAAGGGATGCACCAGGTAGATTGTGAAACTCGCCACCGACAGAGTGGTGACGATGCTCCGCAGCGGCCCCGGCAGCATGATCGTCGGCACGAACAGGAGGACGAGCACCGCGGCGAGCAAGGCTGCATAGTGCCAATTGCCGTCGAACCCCGACCAGAAGGTTTCCGGCGCGAAGTGGCCGATCACCGCGAGCGCAATGGCCACTGCCGCCAAAGTGAAGCGCCGGCGGCGGGTTCGGGCGAACTGGACGCACCAGCCCAGCGCGACAATGTACAGGAACTGGTCCAGCGTCCGGCCGAGGAGATGCTGGTGGCCGAAGACCTGCAGGGCGACGATCTTGATGACGACGGCGGCTGCCAGAAGGCCGAACCCGAACAGGTCGGGCCGGTGCTTGATGAGCTTGGCGACAGGAGGGATCGCACTCAGCAGAACGAGCGCCAGCAGCAGCTGCAGATATGCGGCGACAAACCAGTAAGGGAGCAGGAAGCGCTCGTGGTCGGGGTTGAAGTTGCTGACGAGCAGCAGGTCGTGCAGCCCGACCCCGCCTGGTCCGTGCCAAAGGAAATAGCCAGCCAAGATCGCATAATAAGGGAGCAGGAGCTTCGCTGCGGCCTCCCGCAGCAAGCTCCATCTCTGTTGCGATGAAAGCCGCTCCGACTGGAAGTGGCCGAGATTGAGGCCGACCAGCAGCAACAGGACATCGATGCCGCCGCCCAGGTCCCTGCCGGACGCATGGTTGAGAACGATGGCGCAGATTGCAAGCGCTCTCAGCAGCAGCCCCGAACTGAGCCCCGCCTTGCCCGTGCCGGCTGAAATGGGGCGAGTTCCCGCGCTCACCTGTCGAGCCACTCGATAGAGGCCGTTCCGGCAGGGCGCGGCTCATGCGCCTGCGCACGGTCGACCCTTGCAATCCGCATCCCCCTCATGACCCAACTATGGAATAGCAAAGCTTTCGATCGGGTGTACTGGACGAGGTCGGAGCCGGCGGGCGCTTTTCAGGACCTGCCCGACCCCGCCTTTGCCACCCGCTGTCTTGGGAAGCGCGCGGCCCGCCGCTCCCCGGCTGGCCACCCCCGGGAAGGCGCGCTCCATCTGAACCCAGATGCTTGCAAAGACGTTGAGCCGGGATGCCACGACTGAGCACCCCGCTTGCAGTTCTGATCACAATTGTCCTGGCTTCGCTTCTGATCTTCTATGTTTTCGCGGGAGGCAGGGTCGAGAGCGGGTCTCAGTCGAGCGCGCGCTGCTCCTCGCAGGAAGTCCATGAGCAGATCAAGCGGGAAGTGTTCCGGCGCGCAGCGGTCTTGCGCGGCGGGAGCGATGCGACTTTCGCTCAAGTGGCGGCCTACTCGGTGGTGCGCACGACCGCCCCGGCTGTTCGTCGCGCCGCCGGCAAGTCCGGCGCGACGTGCACGTCACCGATCGTGCTGGACTTGCCGCCAGGCGTCCAAGCCATCGGTGGGCGCCGCAGCCTTGCCGCAAAACTCGCTTACTCCGTCGAGACCGCCGAGCAGGGCCGCAGCCAGCTGCGCACGCTGGGAGATGCCGATCCTATCGTGCTCCCGCTCGCGACCATCGGCCGGACCGAGAGTCAGGAGGGACTGGCACCCTCCGCGGCCGAGATGGAGACGGTGCCGGCCGAGGCCGAGCAGCCAGCCGCCGAGCCGCCAGCGCGACCCTCGGCGCCGATAGCAGGACCCGGGGCGCGCGACACTGCCCGCAACGTTCGCCCGCCGCCGCCAGAGCCGCGCTCCGCGGCGGCTCCGCCCCCGCGGCCGCGCGTGCCAACGGCCGCACCACCTTCCTCGCCGCGCTCACCCGCGCCGCCGTCAAGGCAGACGGCGCAGCCGGCAGCAGATCAGGCGCCCGCTCCAGCACCGGCACAGGCCCCGGTTGCAACAGCCCGCCCGAGCTTTGATTGCCGGAAGGCGCGCACGCGGGGTGAAATCGCAGTGTGCAACGATCCCGAACTCGCCAGCCTGGATCGCCAGATGTCGGCCCAATTCTACAGGGCGCTGTCGGCTGCGAGTCCGGGCGCACGCCTGATGCTCCAGCGCACGCGCACGCGCTTCCTCAGATATCGCGATTCCTGCGGTTCGTCCGCATGCATCGCCGAAGCCTATTCGGCGCGCATGCGGGAGATCAGCGACATCATGGCGCGCTTCTAGCCGCAGCCCGCGGCGTCATCCGCGCTTGTCGCGCCGTGCGTCGACATGGATGTCCGGCTCCCGCCGCCTCAGGCCCAGGAGCCCGGCAAGGCCGAGCAGGCCGAGCAGGCCGAGCCGCGAATTGTCGTTGTCGTCCGTCTGCTGCGTTTCGCCATATTCCAGTTCGCCGGTCTGGTTGATCTGGGCCATCAACGGACCCGGTGCGGCAAGCGCGACCGCGGCCAGAAGAACCTTTGTCGGACGCATCTCAAGTCTCCTGTCATGACGCGGCTCCGAGTGGCCGCTGTGCGCCCCAACCGTCCCCGCCGCTGCTCGTTCCCGCATCCGCGCGCGCACTCTCGCCCTGGCAGGCCTCGGCCTGCCGTACAGGCGGAGACGCGAACGGAACGCTCCGCGCCGAAATAGGTTGATGGAAATTATGCTTTGGCGATCAGGGGTTAGCAGTGATGGACGACAGGAACCCGGCACCCGACAGGCCCGCTCGCACGGCTGAGCCCATCGCCGAAGAAGTGGCGGCAATTCCGCTGGTCGAGGAGCGGCTGTCGGTCGCCAAACGGCAGGTGGAAAGCGGGCGCGTGCGCGTTCGCGTGACCGTGGAAGAGCGCGAGGAGACGGTCACCGAGCAATTGTCCCACGACGACCTGCAGATCGAGCGGGTGCCGCGGAACATCCGCCTGACCGAGGTCCCGCACGTCCGGCTGGAAGGCAATACGACGATCGTGCCGGTCGTCGAGGAAGTTCTCGTCGTCGAAAAGGTGCTGATGCTCGTCGAGGAAATTCACGTCTGCCGCAAGTCGGTGGCCGAGACGGCGCAGATTCCGGTCAAGGTTCGCTCGGAGCGCGCCGACGTTCAGCGGGAACCCTCGGTGGAAGCGGCCAAGGCGCGGGAGTCATAGACATGTCGAGGACCATCGCAGCACTTTACGACAGCCGCGCCGAAGCCGAGATGGCGCGTGCGCTCCTGGTCGAGGAACTCAAGATCAAGCCTCCGACCATCGTCGCGCGGGACACGCTCGGCGCCATCGACGGGTTCAACTTCGACCGCAAAGACGCCGACGCGTACCGCGACGGCGTGCGCCGCGGCGCCCATCTGCTCGTTGCCACCGTCCAGGAAGGCGCCAGCGCCAGGCAGATCGTCGAACTGCTTCAAGCTCCGGTCGCGGGCGCGGCCAGACCGGCCGCCGACCAGCCCAAGAGCGGCGGGGAAGGCGTCGAGTTCAGGATTGCCGACGTCAAGAGTGCCGAGCAGCCGCCGGCGGCTGCTCGG
>DATLFV010000121.1:0-45448 GCA_035540875.1 Sphingomicrobium sp.
GCGTGCGCCGCCGGCACGAGCGCCTCGAGGTGGCGCTCGATGAAGCCGGTGTCGAGCCGCGCCGCCGCGAAGTCCTCGTGCAGCAAGGCGTTGAACAGGAAGCCGGCATTGGTCCGCACCGGCCAAACCTGGCTCGAGTCGAGCATGTCCGCGAGGCTCTCGATCGCCTCGTCGCGGTCCTCGCCCCACGCCACCAGCTTGGCGATCATCGGGTCGTAATAAGGCGAGATGGCATCGCCCTCCTCGACCCCCGTCTCGATCCGTCCGTCTTCGCCCAGGTCGAAATGCTCGAGCGTGCCGACGCTCGGCAGGAAGCCTTTCGCGGGGTCCTCGGCATAGAGCCGCGCCTCAATCGCGTGACCAGTGATGCCGAGCTCGTCCTGGCGCAGCGGCAGCGGCTCTCCGCTCGCCACCCGCAGCTGCCATTCGACGAGGTCCTGCCCCGTGATCTCCTCGGTAACCGGATGCTCGACCTGCAGACGCGTGTTCATCTCCATGAACCAGATGCGATCGGCACGCAGGCCCTGGCTGGCGTCGGCGATGAACTCGATCGTCCCCGCGCCCTCGTAATTCACCGCCTGAGCCGCGCGCACCGCGGCGGCGCACACCGCCTCGCGCGTCGCCTCGTCCATGCCGGGCGCCGGCGCTTCCTCGATGACCTTCTGGTGGCGGCGCTGAAGCGAGCAGTCCCGCTCGAACAAATGGACGACGTTGCCGTGGGCATCGCCGAACACCTGCACCTCGATGTGGCGCGGGCTCTCGATCCACTTCTCGAGCAGCACGACGTCGTTGCCGAAACTCGACGCCGCCTCGCGCTTGCAGCTGTCGAGTGCGTCCGCGAACTGCGCCGCGGCGTCGACCTTGCGCATGCCCTTGCCGCCCCCGCCCGCCACGGCCTTGATCAGCACGGGAAAACCGATCGCGTCGGCTTCCGCCTTGAGCCGCTGCGGCGACTGGTCGTCACCGAGATAGCCGGGCGTCACCGGCACGCCGGCCTGCGCCATCAACGTCTTCGCTGCATCCTTGAGGCCCATCGCCCGGATGCTGTCGGGCTTCGGCCCGACCCAGACCAGGCCGGCGTCGATCACCGCCTGCGCAAAATCGGCGTTCTCGCTGAGGAAGCCGTAACCGGGATGGATCGCCTCGGCGCCGCTCTGCCTTGCCGCGGCGATGATCCGCTCGCCCACGAGATAGCTTTCGCGCACCGCGCTGGCACCGATGTGCACCGCTTCGTCCGCCATCCGCACGTGCAGCGCCCTGGCATCGGCGTCCGAACAGACCGCGACAGTCCGGATCCCGAGCCTGCGGGCGGTGCGGATCACCCGGCAGGCGATCTCGCCCCGGTTGGCGATGAGGAGCGACTTCAGCACGCGCGAATGTTCACAAAGTTCGCACTCATGACGCGCGCGAGCGCTCGTATCGCGATGCGATGAGGCTGCCGGCGCCGTGTCGCTGCACCCTGGTCGATCATTCGCAATGTCGTAGCGGAACTGACCGCCCGTAGGACAGTCATTTACGCAAGCGCCTCCGCCACGCGCATCGGTTCTTCGGCCTGCATCGGCTTCAACCCGAGCTTGGCGAACAAAGCCGCATCGGCGCTGTCCCCGGCATTGGCGGTGGTCAGCAATTTGTCGCCGGTGAAGATGCTGTTGGCACCGGCGAGGAAGCATAGAGCCTGCGTCGCCTCGCTCATGCTTTCGCGACCGGCCGACAGGCGCACCATCGATCGCGGCATGGTGATCCGCGCGACCGCGACGGTGCGGACGAACTCGATGTCGTCGATCATCTTCATGCCGTCGAGCATGTCGCCGAGCACGGTGCCCTTGACCGGCACCAGCGCGTTGATCGGCACGCTCTCGGGGTGACGCGGCAGCGTTGCCAGCGCATGGATGAAGCCGACGCGGTCTTCCCGCCGCTCGCCCATGCCGACGATCCCGCCGCAGCAGACCGCGATACCGGCCGCGCGGACCTCCTCCAGCGTGTCGAGCCGGTCCTGGAAACTGCGGGTGCTGATGATCTCGCCATAATGCTCGGGCGAGGTGTCGATGTTGTGGTTGTAATAATCGAGGCCGGCATCCTTGAGCGCGCGCGCCTGCTCCCCGGTCAGCATTCCCAGGGTCATGCAGGTCTCAAGACCCAGCCCTTTCACCTCACGGACCATGCCGCAGAGCGCCGCCATGTCGCGGTCCTTGGGACTGCGCCACGCCGCGCCCATGCAGAAGCGTTGCGAGCCTGCCGCCTTGGCCTCGTGAGCAGCAGCAAGCACCGCTTCGGCGTCCATCAGTTTCTCGGCCTTGAGCCCGGACTTGGCATGTGCGGACTGCGAGCAATAGCCGCAGTCTTCAGGACATCCGCCAGTCTTGATCGACAGCAGGGTGCACAGCTGCACCTCGCCAGCTGCATGGTGAGAGCGGTGTGTCTCGGCCGCGCGAAACAGCAGCTCCGTGAACGGCAGGTCGAACAATTGCGCGATCTGCGCTCGCGTCCAGTCGGTTCTTATCTCGTCATGCTGAGCTTGTTTCAGCATTCTATTCTCCACTGTCATCGCGCTTCGCCAAGATGGATCCTGAAACAGGTTCAGGATGACGGCCAAGCCGTCACATCCTGAACAGGCCAAACTGCGGCCGCTCCGGGATCGGCGCGTTGAGGCACGCGGCAAACGCCAACCCCAGCACGTCGCGGGTCTGCGCCGGGTCGATGATGCCATCGTCCCACAGCCGCGACGTCGCGTGCCAGGGATTGCCCTCGTCCTCGTAGCGCTGGCGGATCGGCGCCTTGAACGCCTCCGCCTCCTCCGCACTCCACTTGTCGGCGTCGCGATGCACGGTCGCCAGCACGCTCGCCGCCTGCTCGCCGCCCATCACGCTGATGCGCGAGTTGGGCCAGGTGAACAGGAAGCGCGGAGAGTAAGCGCGGCCGGCCATGCCGTAATTGCCGGCGCCGAAGCTGCCGCCGATCAGCAATGTGACCTTGGGCACCTGCGCGGTGGCGACGGCGGTGACCAGCTTGGCGCCATGCTTGGCAATGCCTTCGGCCTCATATTTGCCGCCGACCATGAAGCCGGAGATGTTCTGCAGGAACAGCAGGGGAATGCGGCGCTGCGCGGCAAGCTCGATAAAGTGCGCACCCTTGACCGCACTTTCCGAGAACAGGACCCCGTTGTTGGCAAGGATCGCCACCGGCATGCCCCAGATGTGCGCGAAGCCGCACACCAATGTGCCGCCGAACAATGGCTTGAACTCGTGCAGCTCCGACCCGTCGACGATGCGCGCGATCACCTCGCGCACGTCGTAGGGCGCGCGCACGTCTTCGGGGATGATCCCGTACAATTCTTCAGGGTCGTGCACCGGCGGACGCGGCTCGCGCTGCTCGATCAACGCGCCGGTTTCGCTGCCGAGATGGCTGACGATGTCACGAACGATTGTCAGCGCATGCTCGTCATTCTCGGCGAGATGGTCGACGACGCCGGACTTGCGCGCGTGCAGGTCGCCGCCGCCGAGGTCCTCGGCGCTGATCTCCTCGCCCGTGGCGGCCTTCACCAGCGGCGGACCGGCGAGGAATATGGTACCCTGGTTGCGGACGATCACGCTCTCGTCGCTCATCGCCGGCACATAGGCGCCGCCGGCGGTGCAGCTGCCCATCACGCAGGCGATCTGGGCGATGCCCTTGGAGCTCATCTGCGCCTGGTTGAAGAAGATGCGGCCGAAATGGTCGCGGTCCGGAAACACCTCGGCCTGGTGCGGCAGATTGGCGCCGCCGCTGTCGACCAGATAGACGCAGGGCAGCCGGTTTTCGAGCGCGATCTCCTGGGCGCGGAGATGTTTCTTGACGGTCAAGGGGTAGTAAGTGCCGCCCTTAACCGTCGCGTCGTTGCAGACGATCATCACATGCCGCCCCGACACACGCCCGATGCCGGCGATCATCCCGGCGCCCGGAACTTCGCCGTCATAGAGGTCGAAGGCGGCAAGCTGTCCAATCTCGAGGAAGGGCGAACCGGGATCGAGCAGCCGCTCGACCCGCTCCCGAGGAAGCAACTTGCCGCGCGCGACATGGCGGTCGCGGTGCTTCTCGGGACCGCCTTTCGCCGCCTGCGCGACATCGGCGCGCAGCCTGTCGGCAAGTGCGCGATTGTGCGCGGCGCGCGCGCGATAGTCGTCGCTGTCCCGGTTGATCCTGGTGTCGAGCCGCGGGGCGCTCATGCCCCGATCAACTCGCGGCCGATCAGCATTCGGCGGATCTCGTTGGTGCCGGCGCCGATGTCGAGCAACTTGGCATCACGCAGATAGCGCTCGACCGGCCAGTCCTTGGTGTAGCCGGCGCCGCCCAAGGCCTGGATTGCCTCCAGCGCCACCTTCACCGCGCTTTCGGATGCGAGCAGGATGGCGCCGGCCGCGTCGAAGCGCGTGGTGCGGCCCGCGTCGCAGGCCCGCGCGACCTGGTAGACATAGGCGCGGGCACTGTTGAGCGCGACATACATGTCGGCGACCTTCGCCTGGATCAGCTGGAAGCTGCCGATCGCCTTGCCGAACTGCTTGCGCTCCCGGACGTAGGGCAGAACCGTGTCGAGGCACGCCTGCATAATGCCGATCTGGATGCCGGCAAGCACGGTGCGCTCATAGTCGAGGCCGCTCATCAGCACCGCGACGCCCTCATTCTCCTGACCCATGACGTTCTCTGGCGGAACGAAGCAGTCCTCGAACACCAGCTCGCTGGTGGGCGAGCCGCGCATGCCCATCTTGTCGATCTTCTGGCCGACGGAGAAACCCTCCATCCCCTTTTCGATGAGGAAGGTGGTGATGCCGCGGCTGCCCTCGCCGGTCTTGGCGTAGACCACGAGGGTGTCGGCATGATGACCATTGGTGATCCAGAACTTGGTGCCGTTGAGGCGGTAGCCGTTGCCCTGTTTCTCGGCCTTGAGCTTCATCCCGACAACGTCGCTGCCGGCGCCGGCCTCGCTCATGGCCAGCGCCCCGACATGTTCGCCGCTGATCAGCCTGGGCAGATATTTGCGCTTCTGCTCCTCGTTTCCCCAGCGGCGGATCTGGTTGACGCAAAGGTTGGAATGGGCGCCGTAGCTCAGCCCGACCGAGGCGGAGGCGCGGGCGACCTCCTCCTGCGCGACGACGTGCTCGAGGTAGCCCAGGCCGAGCCCGCCCCATTCCTCCTCGACGGTGATGCCGTGGAGCCCGAGCTCGCCCATCTGCGGCCACAGATGCTTGGGGAACTCGTCCTTTTCGTCGATCTCGGCGGCGATCGGGGCGATCCGGTCCGCCGCGAAGCGCCGGGTCGTGTCGCGGATCGTGTCGGCCATCTCGCCGAGGCCGAAGTCGAGGGCGGGGTCGCTCATGGGGTCTCCTGTTGCCGTGCCGCCTAGCACCGGCCTCGCCATTTGAACAAGCAAGGCGAGGCTTCTATGTGCCGGGCAACAATTCGACTCCGGAGCACCTCATGGCCACCCAAGCATCCGACCCCACCGTCATCCTCTCCTACGCCCGCACTCCGATGGGCGCGATGCAAGGAGCGCTCGCCGACGTCTCGGCGACCGATCTCGGCGCCACCGCGGTCAAGGCGGCGGTCGAGCGGGCCGGGGTCGCGGGCGAGGACATCGAGCGCATCTACATGGGCTGCGTGCTCCCCGCCGGGCTGGGCCAGGCGCCGGCGCGCCAGGCGGCGATCAAGGCCGGGCTGCCGAAGTCGGTCCAGGCGACCACGGTCAACAAGGTGTGCGGATCAGGCATGCAGACGGTGATCATGGGCGACGAGGCGATCCGCACCGGCAATGCCGACGTGATCGTCGCCGGCGGCATGGAGTCGATGACCAATGCGCCCTACCTCCTGAAGAAGATGCGCTCGGGCGCGCGCATCGGCCACGACAAGGTCTACGACCACATGTTCCTCGACGGGCTCGAGGACGCCTATGAGGAAGGCCGGGCGATGGGCAGCTTCGCCCAGTGCACGGCAGACGAATATCAGCTCACCCGCGAGCAGATGGACAATTACGCGATCGAGAGCCTGCGCCGCGCCAAGGAGGCGATCGACAATGGCGGCTTCGGCGACGAGATCGTGCCCGTCACCGTCAAGAGCCGGGCCGGCGAGACCGTCGTCGATCGCGACGAGGCGCCGGGCCGCGGCCGCCCCGACAAGATCCCGCAGCTCAAGCCCGCCTTCGCCAAGGAAGGCACGATCACCGCGGCGACCAGCTCGTCGATCTCGGACGGAGCGGCCGCGGTCGTGCTGAGCCGCGAGTCGGTGGCGCGCGAGAAAGGGCTGGAGCCGGTCGCGCGCATCGTCGCCACCGCCGCGCACGCGCAGGAGCCCGCCCAGTTCACGGTCGCGCCGATCGGCGCCATCGACAAGGTTCTGAAGAAGGCCGGCTGGAGCGCCCAGGAGGTCGACCTGTGGGAGGTCAACGAGGCGTTCGCCTGCGTCGCCATGTTCGCGATGAAGGACCTCGGCATCCCCCACGAGAAGATCAACATCCACGGCGGCGCCACCGCGCTCGGCCACCCGATCGGCTGCAGCGGCACGCGCATCCTCGTGACCCTCGTCAATGCGCTCCGCCAGCGGGGAGCGAAGCGTGGGGTGGCGAGCCTGTGCATCGGCGGCGGCGAAGCGACCGCGGTGGCCGTGGAGCTTGTCGGCTAGTCCACCACCTCGTTCTCGCCGACGCCCCAGATGGCGGAGGCCCGGATAAAGCCCGTGCGCTTGCCGACCGCGATCCGGCACCAGCCTTCGCGGCACTTGTCGATGCGCCCGACGACACCGGGCTCGGCGCGGTAGCGCACCGCCGCCGCATCCGCTGGCTGGACATGGATGGGCTTGGGATCGCCCTGCTTGACGATCGCCGTCCGGCGGTCGCTGAGCAGGGTCACCAGCATCCAGCCCTTCTCGCCGTCGGGATCTTCGATCAGCCGCCAGTTCGGGTAGACCTTGAGCACGCGAACCGGCATGTCGCGGCGCTTGTAGAGCCAGATGCCGGGATAGTTGCGGCCGGGGCCGGTGCGCATCATCGCCTCGCCGCTGGCGATCGACGCCCAATAGGGCGGCTGCTTGTCCTGCGCCGCGGCCGGCGCCGAATATAGAATTCCAGCCGCGCACGCGACCGTCGATATTGCTTTAGCTCGCGCAGAGACGCGGAGACGCGGAGAGGATGGAGCGTTCTCAGGCGTCTCTGCGCCTCTGCGTCTCTGCGCGAGAAAAGCGGGATTCCCGCTTTTTTCGCGGGAATGACGGCAGAAGAACATCAAGCCCCCGTCAGGATCCTGTCCACCAATTGCTTCACCGTAGGCACGAAGCCGTTGGAGTAGAAGGGGTCGGTTTTGAACCGGAATGCCGAATGGCCGGCGAACATCAGATTCTCGTCGACGGGGCCGCCGTGCGCGATGTCCTGCAGCGTCTTCTGGATGCAGAAGCTGCGCGGGTCGGCGAGCCGCCCGGTCGAGTTCTTCTCATTGTCGGCCCAGGATGAAAATGCGCACTGGCTGAGGCAGCCCATGCAGTCGGCCTGGTCGCGGCGGATGACCTTTTCTTCCTCAGGCGTCACGAACACCAAAGTGTCGTCGGGGGTCTTCATCGCCTGGGTGAAGCCCTGCGCATACCATTCGCGCGCGTGCTGCAGGTCGCCCTTGGTCACCCAGAAATTCTTCTTGGTGCCGACGCCGACGTCGAGCTGGAAGCTGTGGTCGCCGACCGCTTCCTTGGTGAAGGCGATCTGGCGCTCGCTGCGCGCCTCGAGGTTGCGCAGGAACGGGGTGCGCACCGCACTGGAGTAGAAACCCGTCGGCGAGAAACGGTGGAGCAGCACATCGCCCTCCTCCAGCGTCATCAGCCGCGCCTTCCATTCGGGCGGGATCGGGCTTTCCTGAGTGAGCAACGGCCGGGTTCCAAACTGGAAGGCGATCTGGCCGAGCTCGGGATTGTCGATCCAGTTCTCCCACTCGTCGAGCCGCCACACTCCGCCCGCCATGACGATCGGAAGGCTGTCCGGGATGCCGCCTTCACGCATCACCTCGCGCAATTCCTTGACGCGCGGATAGGGATCCTGCGGCTGGCGCGGGTCTTCGGCGTTGGACAAGCCATTGTGCCCGCCGGCAAGCCAGGGGTCTTCGTAAACGACCGCTCCAAGCCACTCCGCGGCCTTGGAATAGGCGCGCTTCCACAGCGCCCGGAAGGCGCGGCCGGAGCTGATGATCGGCAGATAGTAGACGCCGTAGGAAGCGGCGATCTCGCTCAATTTGTACGGCATTCCCGCGCCGCAGGTGACGCCGGCGATCTTCCCGCGGGTGCGCTCCAGAACGCCCTTCAGGATCGGCTGCGCGCCGCCCATCTCCCACAAGACGTTGATGTTGATGAGGCCCTTGCCGTCGGCCATTTCGTAGGCGCGCTCGACCTGCGCGACCGCGCCTTCGATGCCGTAGTGGATCAGCTCCTCATGGCGCTCGCGGCGGGTCATTCCCTGGTAGACCTGCGGAATGATGCGGCCTTCGGGGTCATAGCTGTCGGCGTTGACTGCACTGACGGTGCCGATGCCGCCCGCCGCTGCCCAGGCGCCCGAGCTCGCGTGATTGGTCGCCGAAACGCCCTTGCCGCCCTCGATCAGCGGCCAGACCTCTTGGCCGGCATATTGGATGGGCTGCAGGCCTTTGAACAATGCATCTCTCCCAGTTGCGCGGGCGCTATATAGAGTTGCGCCGCGCAATTGCTGCAAAAATCGCTGCTGCGACGAAGGTGAAACGAAGCGGGCCGGAAATCGCTTCCCGGCCCGCCTTTCTGTCGCTTCGGTGCAGCTCAGCAGTTGCGGCCGACGACCTTGCTGCCGACCACCGCGCCAAGCGCGCCGCCGATCAACGCACCCGTGGTGTTGGCACCGCCATTGTACCCGTACTGGCTGCGGCCGGTCGCAATGCGGCTGCCGATTGCCGCGCCGGCGATGCCGCCGATCACTGCTCCGGTGGTGGGGCTGGTGCAGCTATAACCGCTGCCGTCGCGGCTGCCATAGGGATAGCCGTAGCCGCTGCCGTAGCGGCTGCCGTAGGGATAGCCGTAGCCGCTGCCGTACGGATAGCCGTAGGTGCTGCCGTAGCGGCTGCCGTAAGGGTACCCGTAGCCGCTGTAGCCGCCGTAAGCGGGCCGCGCGTAGCCGCCGCCGTGATAGGGGCTGTAGCCGCCATAATAAGGGCTGCCGTAGGTGACGCCGACGCGGACCTGCGCCTGGGCTGCGGCCGGGAAGGCAAGTGCCGCAGCACTGGCGGTCAGGCCGAGAAGAATTTTCCTCAACATCTCAACAATCTCCAAGTTGCCGGGCGATCCGAATCCAACGGAGCTCCGTTGCATTCCTCGTGCACTCACGGCGCTGTCGGAGGGCTGAATGTCCGGTTCAGCCGCCAGTCGGCTGCAGCGCATAGTCGAGGCCGATGTCGACCGCCGGCGCCGACTGGGTAATGCGCCCCACCGAAATATAGTCGACGCCGGTTTCGGCGATGCCGCGAACGGTCTCGAGGTTGACGCCGCCCGACGCTTCCAGCGGGACGCGGCCGGCGACGAGACTCACCGCCCGGCGCAGCGTCGGCACGTCCATGTTGTCGAGCAGCAGCCGGTCGGCGCCGGCCGCAAGCGCGGGCTCGATCTGGGCGACGCTGTCGACCTCGACCTGGATCGGCAGGCCGGTATTCGCGGCCCTGGCGGCGCGCACCGCCTCGTCGACCCCCCCAGCCACGGCGACGTGATTGTCCTTGATCAGCAGACCGTCGTCGAGCCGCATGCGATGGTTCTCGGCGCCCCCCATGCGCGCAGCATATTTGTCGAGCAGCCTGAGGCCCGGGATCGTCTTGCGCGTATCGAGCAGGGTCGCGCCGGTGCCGGCGATCGCCTCGACGTAGCGCCGGGTCAGGGTGGCGATGCCCGACAGATGTTGAAGCGTGTTGAGTGCCGAGCGCTCGGCGGCAAGCATCGCCCGCGCATTCCCCTCCAAGCGCATCAGCATCGTTCCTGCCGGCGCCGCCTCGCCGTCCCGTGCCAGACGCTCGATCCGCACCTCCCGGTCGAGCGCGCGGAAAAAGGCGGCGGCAATGTCGAGCCCGGCGACGACGATCGCCTCGCGGCAGTTCATCTCGGCACGGAAGCGCGCATCGGCGGCGATGGTCGCGCGGCTGGTGACGTCGCCGCCCGAGCCCATGTCCTCGGCAAGCACCCGGCGGACGAATTCCTGGACGTCGAACTGATTGTCTGCCGCGCTGCTCATGGAGCAGCGCTCTAGGCGAGCGCCCGCGCCGCCGACAAGCTCAGTCGGCAGGCTCGGGGATATGCTTGCCGATGCGCCAGCGGTCGCCTTCGCGAACGAAACGCTGGGCATCGGCGGGCGCGAAGCAGTCGCCGGCCCAACCCTCGACGGTGACGGTCACCCGCTCGCCGTCGATCTCTATGCGGTTGAAGCTCTGCTCCTCGTCGCGCAGCCGCACCGACGTCGCGGTGCCGGCCTGCACCACCAGCGCCGAGCCGGCCCGAGTCACGAGGTCGCGTGCCTCGTGGGTCGAGGCGCGGTGGTTGTGGCCGGCAAGCAGCATGTCGACGCCGGCTTCGGCGATGGCGTCGAGCGCCAGCTCGCTGCGGCCGGCCGCCTTGCCGAGCTCGGGCCCGTCGCCGACCGGAAGCGCGAACAAGGGATGGTGCGTGACCAGCACGCGGAAGTTGTTGGGGTCGGTGCGCGCGAACGTATCGCGGATGAACTGGATCTGCTCGTGGCTGATGCGGCCGTCGCTGAAGGTCAGCGATCGCGCGGTGTTGATGCCCAGCACCGTGACGCCGGGCAGCTCGTGGAACGGACACAAGGTCTCGTCGATGAACCTCTTGTAGCGGGTCAGCGGCGACAGGAACCGCCGCAGCACGTCGTACAAGGGCACGTCATGGTTGCCCGGAACGGCCAGCACCTCGTGGCCGGCATCGCGCAGCCGCCCGAGGAAGTCGCAGGCCTGGCGGAACTGCTCGGTGCGGGCGCGCTGGGTGAAGTCGCCGCTGACGATCACCAGGTCGGGCTGTTCCTTGTGCACGCGCGCCTCGACCGCGGCGACCAGCCGCTCGTCGTGGGCGCCGAAGTGAAGGTCGGAAAGATGGACGAAGCGAACCATGCCGGGTCAACGCCTGACCGGAAACTTGTTTCAGCGCGCGATCTCGTCAAGGACACGGCCGATGGACCGCACCCGGGCGAACAGCGGCACGCGCGAGGTCAGCGAGCGGCTGCGCTTCGACGAGCGCGCACTCGAGGCCTGGCTCGAGGCGCATGTGCCGGGATTTGCCGGGCCACTCGCCGTCAGCCAGTTCAAGGGCGGCCAGTCCAACCCCACCTACAAGCTGGACACCCCCGCAGCCAGCTACGTCCTGCGCCGCAGGCCGCCCGGCAAGCTGATCCCGGGCGCGCATGCCGTCGAGCGCGAATTCCGGGTCCTCACGGCGCTCGGGGCCGAAGACTTCCCGGTGCCGCGCGTCCATGCGCTGTGCGAGGACGACAGCGTCATCGGCACTGCGTTCTACGTGATGGACATGGTGCCGGGCCGGATCGTCTGGGAAGCACAGTTCCCGGGCCTGGAGCGAGAAGAGCGCACCGCTCACTTCGATGCGATGAATGCGACCATCGCGCGGCTGCACGGCTTCGATCCGCAGGCGCTCGGCCTCGGCGACTACGGCCGCGCCAGCGGCTTCGTCGAGCGCCAGGTCGTGCGCTGGTCCAAGCAATATCTCTCCGACAGCGACGGCGGCCGGGTGCCGGCGATGGACCGGCTGGTCGACTGGCTGGCTGCGAAGCTGCCGCCCGACAGCGGCGAGGCGCGCATCGCCCATGGCGACTTTCGCTGCGACAACATGATCTTCGATGCCGAGGCCCCGCAAGTGCGGGCGGTGCTCGACTGGGAGTTGTCGACGCTCGGCGATCCTGCCGCGGACTTCACCTATCATTGCCTGATGTACCGTATGCCTGCGGGCCTGTTCACCGGCCTTGCGGGCATGGACCTCGACGCCCTCGGCATCCCTTCGGAGGACGACTATGTGGCGGCGTACTGCCGCCGAACGGGCCGCGACGGCATCCCCGCCTTCGACTATCTGATCGTCTTCAGCCTGTTCCGCCTCGCCGCCATCATCCACGGCATCAAGGGCCGGCTGGTCCGCGGCAGCGCCAGCAGCGCCCACGCGGCCGAATCGGTCAAGGCGCTCGAGCCGCTGGCTGAACTTGCCTGGTCGGAAGCGCGCAAGGCACGGCTGGGATAGGGCCGCTCAGTGGAAGCATTTCCCGCAAAGCGGACGCCCATTGGCCGCACGTAAACAAACCCTCCCCGCTGGCGCGAGGAGGGTTCTTTCGAGCGAAATGCCGCGGGTGCCTACCGACCGCCGACGGGGAAGCCGCGCTTGCGCAGCAGGGCGTTGACGTCGGGGTCGCGGCCGCGGAACTGGCGGTAGGCTTCGGCGCGGTCGGTCTCGTTGCCCGTGGACAGCAAGTAGCGCCGGAAGCGGTCGGCGGTCGGCTTGTGGAACGGATCGCCCGTCTCCTCGAACGCCGCCCACGTATCCGCGTCCATCGTTTCCGACCACAGATAGGAATAATAACCGGCCGAGTAGGCATCGGATGAGAACAGGTGATTGAAGTGCGGCAGGCGGTGCCGCATCACGATCTCCCTGGGCATTCCGATCTTGGCCAGCGCGCTGCGCTCGAATGCGTCGGGATCGACCACCCCGTCGCCGTCCATGTGCAGCATCATGTCAACCAGCGCGGCGGAGAGATATTCGACCGTCGCGAAACCCTGGTTGAAGGTTTGCGCCTTCTGGATCTTGTCGACCAGGGACTGAGGCATCGGCTGCTGGGTGCGGTAGTGCTTGGCGAACCGCTGCAGCACCGGCGGAGTCAGCAGCCAATTCTCGTTCACCTGGCTGGGATATTCAACGAAGTCCCGCTGCGATCCGCCGAGGCTCGGGTAGTGGACATCCGTCAGCAGTGAATGGATGCCGTGCCCGAACTCATGGAACAGGGTCTCGGCGTCGTCGAGGCTGATCAGGACCGGAGTTCCCGCCTCCGCCTTGACGAAATTGTTGTTGTTGGACGACAGCACGATCTTGTCACCGAGCAGTCGCGCGCGGCTGCGATAACTCGTCGCCCAGGCCCCGGAGCGCTTTCCTTCACGCGCGAAATTGTCGAGGTAGAAGAGGCCGACGACTTCGCCGTTGCGGCGGTCGGTGACCTCGAACGTGCGCACGTCCGGGTGGAAGACCGGGACCGCGCCGGTATTCTCCTTGAAGCCGAGGTCGTAGAGCTGGCCGGCGGACCAGAACATCGCCTCGACCATGTTGTCGAGCGCGAAGTACGGCTTGATCTCGTCCTGGCTCAGATCATAGCGCGCCTTGCGGACCTTCTCCTGGTAATAGCGATAGTCCCAGGGCTCGATGCTGCGGACGCCGTCCTTGCGGGCGATTGCGAGCTGGTCGGCAACTTCCTGCTTCACGCGCGCGACCGCGGCCGGCCACACGCGGTTCATCAGGTCCATCGCCCGCGCCGGCGACTTGGCCATCGTGTCCTGCATCCGCCACTCGGCGTGATTGGCGAAACCGAGCAGCTTGGCGCGGTCGGCACGCAGCTTGACGATCTTGGCGATGAGATCGTTGGTGTCGCTTGCCCCGCCATTGTCGCCACGGTTTACGAAGGCGCGGAAGACGCGCTCGCGAAGCGCACGATTGTCGGCGAAGGTGAGGATCGGGTCGACCGCCGAGCGAGTGTTCTTGATGGCGTAGACGTCGCCTGGCATGTTGCGTTGCCTGGCCGCCGCCTTCATCGCCGCCTTCATGTCGGCGGGCACGCCCTTCATCTCCCTTTCGTTGGCGGCGATGTAGGTGCTTTCATCCGCCAGCACCCGCTCGGAGAAGGTCGCGAACAGGCCGGCGAGCTGCTTGTTCATCTCGGTCAGCTGCTGCTTCTGCTCAGGATTGAGATTGGCGCCGCGGCGCACATAGCTGTCGTAAAGCCGAGTCAGGAGCCGGTCCTGCTTGGCATCGAGGCCGAGCGTCGCCTTTTGCGCGTGCAACGCCTTGATGCGCTGGAACAGCTGCGGGTTGAGCACGATCTCGTCGGAAGCCGCCGACAGCTTGGGCGACCACTCCTTGTCGAGCGCCTGATATTCGGGCGTCGACATATTGCTGGTCATGACACCGAACACCGCCAGCACGCGGCCGAGACGGCGGCCCGTCCGCTCAAGCGCCTCGACGGTATTGGCGAACGTCGGCGGCGCGGGATTGTCGGCGATGGCGAGAACCTCGCGCCGGCGCTCGTCGATCCCGAATTGAATCGCCTGGGGAAAGAGGTCCGGCCGCACCTTGTCCCACGGGGGCACGCCGTCGTAGGGGCCGGTCCAGTCGGCAAGCAGCACATTGTCAGGCACCGGCACCTGCGCCGGCTGCGGATCCGCTTCGGCCGCCGACACTGCAGCAGGCATGGCCGCCTCCACTTCAGCCACGGGACGCCCCGAGGCACATGCGCCAAGCACCGCAAAGGCGCTGGTCGCCAACAGCAATCGCTTCATCAGATGACCCCATCATCACATTGGAGCCGCATCCCTAACGGTCTGGCGAGAGCCAGCAAAGCGGCAGTTCGACCAACGGCGACTAGCTTCTGCGATGTGAACCGGCGCTGACGTTCTGGCGTGCTAGAAGTTCAGGAACATCAGCAGCTTGACGTCGATCGCGAAACCTTCGCGGCGCTTTCCGGCGACGAACGCGGGAATGTCCCGGCGGGCAACCAGATGGACGTTGATGTCCTCATGCTCGGTGCCGCCGCCAGCGCCGCAGGGCGCGACGCCATGCGCGCGGACCAGGGTGAAGCTTTCCGACAGCATTCCCGGCGAGGCGTGGAAGTCGCCGAGGCGCTCGATGCGCTCGGCGGTGAAGCCGGCTTCCTCCTCGAGTTCCTTGATCGCCGTGCCTTCGACCGTGGCGCGCGCGTCCTCGTCCCCGACGAGACCCGCCGGCAGCTCGACACAGCGGCCGCCGACCGCCACTCGCGGCTGGTCGATCAGGATCACCTTGCCATCATGCTCGGCAAGGATGACGACCGCGCGGATGTCGTTGGCGCGGCTGACATATTCCCAGCGGCCCCGCTTGAGCGCCCGCACATATTTTCCCTGCCACATGATCTGCGGCGGATCATCGTCCCGCCCGCTCATAGCTCGATGAGCTTGTCCGGGATTTCGTTGGGATTGTCCCTGCTCTTGGGGAAATGCGCGGCAAGCACCTCCCCCACCCGCTCGACCGCGGCGACCATCCCGGCGGCCGGGCGGCCCGCCTTCACTTCGACGACCAGCGCCGCCATTGCCTCGCCCCAGGTCTCGGGCTCAGTGACCTTCACGATCGCCTCGTCGGCGACGATCTCCGCGCGATGCTCGCCCATCGACAGATAGATGAGGATCCCGGTGCGCCCCAGCGTCCGCCGCTCGGCCGCCGCGCGGAACACGGCGATGGCTCGGCGCCGCACCCGGCGGGTCTTGGTCGCAGCCGGCGTCAGCGCCAGGCGCAGCGGCATCCATCTGAGGATCAGCAGCGCGATCGTGAACTTCGCGACGCTGAGCACGAGCAGCAAGGTCAGCAGCTCGCCCAGCGTCGGCTCCGGCCGCCAGCCGCCAAAGAAGGCCCCGAACCAGAAATGCAGCAGCTGCGGGAAAGCGGCGAACAAGGCGATGGTGCCGATCATCACCGCCACCGCCCAGTGCAGGGCAACGTCATGATAGGGGTCGCTGAGCTCGGTAACGACGGCAACGATCTCGCCGTCGCTGCTCCGCTCCGCGGCCGCGGCTGAGCTCGTTGAGGCCCCACAGCACGATCCACGGGCTGATTCCACCGCCACCTCGGCGGCCGCGATAGCGCCGTCCAGCGCTGCGCCGCGCCATCGACATCAGCACGAACAGGATCACCATCGCCCAGAAAACGATCGGGACAGGGTTGAAGCCGCTGCGGGAGCGCGCTGTCTCCTGCTGGTGAACCTGTTCGGCCTGCTGCTGGGCCTCGCCGGCGGGCAGGCTCATCGTCTGGACGATGCGGTCAGCGCCGGCGACGATGCCCCCGGCCATGTCGCCCTGGCGGAAGCGCGGCAAGATCTCGTCGCGGATGATCCTGCCGGCAAGGATGTCGGGCAGGAACCCTTCGGCGCCATATCCCGTCTCGATCCGCACCTTCTTCTCGTTCGGTGCGACCAGCAGGATCACGCCGTCGTCGTTTTTCTCGTCGCCGATCCCCCAGTGGCGGCCGAGGCGATAGCCGTAATCCTCGATCTCGCGGCCCTCGAGGCTGCTCACCGTGGCCACCACGAACTGGCGCCCGGTCTGCGCCTCGAGCTCGGCGGACTTGGAAGTGAGGTCCAGCTCCTGCTCGGGGCGGAGCAAATTGGCCTGGTCGACCACTCGGCCGGTGAGTTGCGGGAATGTCTGCGCCGCTGCCGGCGCGGCGAGCCACAGGGCCAGCGTCATTGCCAGCGCAGCGAAGCAATCCAGTATCCGGCGGTGGATCGCCACGCCGCTATGCTCCTCGCGATGCGGGGTCGGGCGCAACCTCACGCAGCGGTGTTGAAGCTGACCGTTGGCGCGTCTTCGGCGCCGGCGGCCGCCTCGAACGGTACCTTGGGCTTGGCGCCGTAGATGATCTTGGCGCCGATCGCGTCGGGGAAGGTGCGGATGCGCGTGTTATAGGCGCGCACCGCCTCGTTATAGTCGCGCCGCTGGGTGCGGATGCGGTTTTCGGTGCCCTCGAGAGCGACCATCAGGTCGGAGAAGCGGCCCTGGCTCTGGAGCTGCGGGTAGCGCTCCATGATCACCGTGCCGAGCAGGCTGCGGGCATTGGTGAGGCCTGCCTGCGCCTCATTGTAGTTGCGTACCGCCTGCGGGTCGCTGAGCTGCTCGGGCGTCAGGTTCACGGAGGTTGCGCGGCTGCGCGCCTCGGTGACTTGGGTGAGGATCCTCTCCTCGCTTCCGGCCGCGCCCTTTACCGTCTCGACGAGGTTGCCGATGAGATCGTTGCGCCGCTGATATTCGGCCTGGAGGTTGGCGAACTCGGCATTGACCTGTTCCTCCGCCGTGGGGATCGTGTTGAGGCCGCAGCCGGCGAGGCTGAAGGCGGCAAGCGGCGCGAGAATGCCGATTCGGCGAAGCAGGCTCATTCTTCGTTTCCCCTGAAAAACGATCGTGTCGCGCGCTTAGGTAGAGGGGTCGCCGACCGCTTTCAATCGGCGGCTATTTCGGCCGCCCGCTGTAGCCCGCCGCCTTGCGGAGCGCGTCGCCGTCCATCGTGTAGCCGTCGCTGACCACCGTCACCACGCGGCGCAGCGCGCCGAGCTCCCTGGACACGTCGCCGTCGACCAGCACCAGGTCGGCTTCCTTGCCGACGGCGATCGAGCCGGTGCGCTTGTCGGCGCCGACCACGCGCGCCGGAACGATCGTCGCGGTCGCCAGCGCCTGCGCCGGGCTCATGCCGGCCTGCTGGTACAGCTCCAGCTCCCGCACCAGCTCGATGCCCCAGCCGTCGGTCCCCGCGACGATCGGAACGCCGGCACGGTGAAGCGCGCCGACCAGCCGCACCATGTTGGCGAAGCTCTTGCGATAATCATCGCGGGTATAGCCTTCGACCAAAGGATAGCCGCCGACCCTGAAGCTGCGGTCGAGCACCGGCGAGATGATCCCCATGTAAGGCGCATAAGCGGGCGACGGCTTGCCGCCGTCCTGCGTCAGCAGGCCTTCGAAGATGACGATCGTCGGGTCGACCGCCGTCTTGCGCCGCGCCAGATCGGCGATGAAGCTCTTCATCGGTTCGGCGCGAAGGTCGATGTCCTTGAAGTATCTGGCCGGCCCTTCCATCCGGGCGCGCGTGTTCGACTTGTCGATCACCTCCCTGGGCATGGCTTCCATGACGACGAAGTTGATGTGGGTCAGCTCGTCGTAGCCGGCGCGGACCGCCTCGCTCGGCTTCATGGTCGCCGGGACGTGACCGTGAACATAGAGTCCCAGACGGCGCGCCTCCCGGGCGGCCGGGGCGATCCAGGCGGGATTCATCGACGTGTAGAACTTGACGCCCCACAGCCCCGCCTCCTTGATCCTGCGAACGGTGGCGATCGTCTCCTCGGCGCTGCTGACGACTTCCGACCCCTGCGCCGCCAGCGGGTCCTTCTTGTCGATGATCGCCGAGATGAAGGGCTCGCCCATCAGCAGCTCGCCCGCCTTCCAGCGCCTGGTGGCGTTGATCGCGCGATCGATCTGCGTGCCCGGGCTGCGGAAGCTGGTCAGCCCATTGGCGATGTTGGCGAGCACGCCCCAATCGTCGCCGATGTGCATGTGCGCATCCCAGATGCCCGGGACGAGAGTCTTGCCGGCGCCGTCGATCCGCCGCCCGCCGGCGGGTAGTGCAATGCTCCCGGCGCGCCCGACCGCGGCGATCTTGCCATCGCGTGCAAGCACGGCGCGGTTGGCAAGGAAGCGCCCATTGTCCGCGTCGAACATCCGGACGTTGTCGAACAGGACCGGCGCTCGCGCGGCGGGCGTCAGAAAGCGGGCCGCAATTTCCTTCACCTCGGCAGCGGTCGCCGCTTCCTGCGCTTCGCGCATCGGCCTCACCGCGCTCTCGTAGCCGGCAGGAATGGTGGATATGCCGCCGATGCTGGCGAAATAGCGCCGCTTCTCGTCGAGCCAGACCGGGACGGGCGACGAAAGAACGCCGCGCAGCCAGGCCAGCTGCACCTGCCTGGGCCCCGTGGGGCCGCTGATCGCCAGGCTGGGGCCGAGGCTCAGCGTCGCCGTCCCGCTCGGGAGCAGGCTGATGCCCGCCGAGCCGCCCGCCGCCAGCTGATTGATCAGGGCCTCGTTGGCGAGGCTGATCCCGCCGGCGGGCAGATAGAAGCCCTTCGCGGGCGCCGAGCCGCGGTCGCTGGCGCTGGTCCAGCGGGCGGTGCCGTCCTTCATCGCGAAGGTCTCCGCGGCGTCGCCGGAAATGGTCACCCCGCGGATCGCCATCTCGGTAGGGGCGCCGTCGCGGCCGAGGGTGACGACCTGGTCGACCTCGCTGATCCAGCCGCGCAATTCCTGCGACCATCGATAAGCGGTACGGCCCCCGCCGAGGTCCCAGCGCCAGATGTCGCCGTGCTTTCCCGCGTCGGAGACGACCACATAATGGTCGGCGCCCGCTGGCGGCTTCAGCAGCTGTTCCTTGGGCACCGGCTTGGATGCGCCTGCGGCAGGCTGAGCAGTCTCGTGCGCAGTCGCGAGCGTTAGCGGAGCGGCGGCAAGCAGCAGAGCAGGCAGGATGTGGCGCATGATGTTCTCCCGGGAAGCGGGAGACTGGCAGCGCCGAACGATGGAATGCAAGCGAAAGTGGGACGCTTCCGAAGCGCGACGGCGCCTCGCGCACGTGGCGCGGGTCCAGGGGATTCTGTTGCCCGGCTCCCCTGGAAGCCGCTGGATTCCCCTCCTGTTGCCCGGTGGGGTCCGACCGCGCTTTTGTCCTTGTAACGTCTGACCGTTAGGCCGTCAGTTACGCGGCAATAGCAAGAGCCTCGTTATCGTTGGCACTTGTGTGAATGAGCCGTCGCGGTGGTCTCATACCGATCGGCAGCCGGGCTTTTACTGCACTCGTCGATCCTGTTTCGCCCCCATCAGCAATTCCCTGCACGGGGAGCTGGTGGTGGAGGCGCCGGGGTACTGCCCCCCGGGTCCGAAATGCCTATTCTACCCAACACTCTACCGACATAGCCGGGTCGCCCCGGCAGGTCCTAGATAGGCTTTCGGGGCCTCGGAGACAAGGTTGCCGGCGGGGCCCGCCGCTCGGCCACTGGCGTTCGCCGCGCCACTGCTGTTATGACGCGCGCCGTTACGCCTGATACCCGGAGGGACAATACAGATGAAGAGAATCGCTTTTGCACTTGTCGGCGCGGCATCGATCGCGCTGGCGGGCTGCGGCGGCCGCGGCGACGACAGCCTCGGTGAGAACGTGCAGGAGAACATGGAGGCGCAGGCCGACAATCTCGACGCCATGGCCGACAATGCGGGCAACGACGCCGCCGCGGAGTCGCTCGGCGAGCAGGCCGAGCAGCTGCGCCAAGAAGGCGATCGCCGCGAGCAGGCGATCGACGATGCCGACGTCAACGCCGCCAACCAGGCCGAGGCAGACGCCGCCGTCAACGGCATGTAGCATTCGCCTGCCACGGAAATGACTGGAGAGGCCGTCGGCGCAAGGGTGCCGGCGGCCTTTCTCTTTGCCTCGCGCGCCCTTAACGCCGGCGGCGGCATGAGCGACGATGCGATCCCCGCCGCCACCCTCGTCGCAGTTCGCGACCGCGGCCGTGCCGCGCCCGAGCTCCTGATGGTCGAGCGCGCCGCAGGGATGGCGTTTGCGGGCGGCGCCTTGGTCTTCCCGGGCGGCCGCATCGACGCCGGAGACCACCGCCTGGCCCAGCAGCTCGGCCTTGGCGAACGAGGCGCCGCCGCGGTGGCAGCGGTTCGCGAGACGCTGGAGGAGACCGCGGTTCCCGCGGGGCTCGACCCTGTCCCTGATCAGGCCCTTGCCATCGCCCTCCAGCAGGCGCTGGTCGCCGGCAGGGATTTCGAAAGCTTGCTGGCCGCGCACGGGCTGCGCATCGCTGCGGACCGCCTGACGCCCTTCGCGCGCTGGGTGCCCAAGTTCCACGCTGTGCGCCGCTTCGACACCTTGTTCTTCCTCGTCGCCGCGCCGCCCGGCGACTGGCAGCCGCGGGCGATCGCCGGCGAGAACAGCGCCGCCTTCTGGATCGGCGCCGCGGAAGCCCTCGAGCGCGCCGACGCAGGTCGCGCGCGACTGATCTTCCCCACCCGCCGCAACCTCGAGCGGCTGGCCCAGCACGGCAGCTTTGCCGGGATGATCGCCGACGCCCGGGCGCATTCGGTCGAACCCATCACACCCTGGGTCGAGGAGCGCGGCGGCGAGCAGTTCATCACCATCCCCGCCGGGCTCGGCTATCCGGTCACTCAGGAGCGGCTCGAAGGTCTGTGGCGCGGCTGATCCGCACAGCGATCGTCTGGCTGATCGTGCTGGGCCTCAGCATGATCCTTTACCTGGCCGCGCGCGACCATCTTCGCCGTCACCCGCAGGACGTGCCTTGGACGCAGCTCAGCCTCGCCGACCCGCAAGGCATCTTCACCCTGCGCAAGCTGGTCGGCCTCAGGGACGATACGGCGCGCTGCCGGGCGTTGATCGAGGCGGCGGGCCTGGACGACGGGCCAGCGCCGCCCCGCCGGAGCGGTCCCGACTGCGGCTATGCGGACGGAATGCGGCTGCAGCGCGACGTCGATTTCGCCCCGGCCGGCCTGGTTACCGCCTGCCCTGTCGCGGCGGCGCTCCATTTGCTCGAGCGCGATGTCCTCCACGCCGCGGCGATGCGCCACTTCGGCCAGCCGGTACGCACGATCGATCATGCCGGAAGCTACACCTGCCGGCGCCTCTACGCCCGCGCCGACGGTCCGTTCAGCGAACATGCGACCGCCAATGCGCTCGACATCCTCGGCCTTCGGCTTGCCGACGGCACCAGCGTTTCAGTGCTTCGAGACTGGTCCGATCCGGGGCCGAAAGGCCGCCTGCTGCGCGAGGTGCGCGATGGCGCCTGCGGCCTGTTCGCGACCGTGCTGTCGCCGGATTACAATGAGGCGCACCGCGATCATCTGCACTTCGACATGGCAAGCCGCGGGCGCAGCGGCTTCAGCGTCTGCCGCTAGATCGAACGAGTCGCCGCGGGCATTTCATGAAAAAGGGGCCCGCGAACCTCGCGAGCCCCTCTGCTTTCGAAGTCGACTGCCGGTTTATTTCAGATGGTTCGACAGATGCTTGTTCATCTCGAACATGCTCACACGATCCTTGCCGAACACCTTCTTCAGCTTGTCGTCGGCAACGATTTCCCGCTTGTTCTGAGGATTTTGCAGGTTGTTCTTGCGGATGTGATCCCACACCTTCGATACCACCTGGCTGCGCGGCAGCGGATCGTTGCCGCAGATTTCCGCCAGCTCAGGCGATGGCTGAACCGGGCGGGCGAGCCCCCCGCCTGCTTTCCTGCCAGTCCCCGATGAAGCTTTTGCCATTAGGCCCTCCTGTTGTTCCGCCCCTTCGTAGAGCGCAAAGGGGAGCGCTTTGCAATGGCCTCTCGCAAGAGTGCGGCAAGAGGGCGCTCAGGTGCGGCGGCGGCCGAACGGGACCACCTTGTTGGCGGCGTCGTGGCCGATGTCGGCGCGGCCGCCAAACCTTATGCCCGATCGCGCGCACCAGTCGGCGACGATCGCTTCCTCGTTGCGGCCGAAGTCGACGTCATTGGCGGGAATGTCCGAGGCGCGGCCGAGCCGTATCTGGGCGGCCTGGCGGACGTTCCGGTCGGCAGTGACGTGGAACATCAGCCGGTCGATGCGATAATGATGCTCGCTAACCTCCTCGATCAGCAGCTCGGCGCCGGTGAAGTCCGGCTCCAGCGGCGTGCCGAGCAGATGCGAAAGCACCGTCAGGTTGAACGCAAAGGCAGGCTCGGCGAGCCCCGGCTCGAGCGCCGCGGGATCGCGCCGCACCAGCCAGTCGAGCGCGCGGCCCACCGCCGCCTCGCCGTCCTCGCGCAGCACGTCGGCCGGCATTGGACCATGCGCGACTTCGACGCCGGCGCGGTGCAAGGCGGCCAGCAGGAAGCCACCGTCGCTGTAGCCCATGACGAGCTTGCCCCGCGCCGTCGGCGGCAGCCCGGCGACGGCGGCCTCGGCAATGCGGTTCGACCCATAGCCGCCACGCGCCAGCCAGATGGCGTCGATGCCGGGATCGGCCGCGACTTCGCGGAAGGCCGCGAGCCTGTGCTCGTCGGCGCCGGCGAAATGGCCGTCGCTGAGGAAGCATTGCGGGTGGATGACCAGCTCGCAATCGCCGCGGCTCGCAACCACCGCCTGCACCCGCTCGGCGGCGGCGGCGTTCAACCGGCAGCTCGGCGCGACAACCGCGATCCTCTTCACCTTTTCCCCTTTGTCTTCTCGCCGCCCGGCAATAGGGCACGCGCAATGTCTGATTCCACCTTCTTCTGCGGTATCGGCGGCAGCGGCATGCTGCCGCTCGCCTCGATCGTGCGCGCCGGCGGCGGCCGGGTTGCCGGCTCCGACCGTTCGCTGGACGCCGGGCGGCTGGCGCCCAAGTTCGACTATCTGAGGTCGCTGGGGATCGGGCTGTTCCCGCAGGACGGCTCCGGGCTGCAGCCGGGGATGACCCTGGTCACCTCCGCGGCGGTCGAGCCGACGGTGCCCGACATGGTGCGCGCGCGCGACCTTGGCCTGCCGCACCTGACGCGGCCGCAACTGCTCGCGCAATTGCTCAACGCCGCCCGGCGCAGCGTTGCCGTCGGCGGCACCAGCGGCAAGTCCACCGTCACCGGGATGATCGGCTGGATCCTCCACGCCTGCCACCGCCAGCCGACCGTGATGAACGGCGCGGTGATGAAGAATTTCGTCACGCCCTCTGCGCCGTTTGCCAGCGCCCTGGTCGGAGATCCCGAGCTTTTCGTCAGCGAGGTGGACGAGAGCGACGGCTCGATCGCTCTGTATCGGCCGGAAGTCGCGGTGCTCACCAACATCAGCCTGGACCACAAGGAGATGGCCGAGCTTCGCGAGCTGTTCGCCGGCTTCCTCAACGCGTCGCGCAAAGCGGTGCTCAACCTGGACGACCCCGAGGCTCGGATCCTCGCCGACATGGTGTCCGGCGCCCGCTGCCTGGGTTACGGCTTCGACAGTCCCGGCGCCGCTTTCCTCGGCCGCAACCTCGATCTGCACGCCGACGGCGTGCGCTTCAGCGTCGATCATCAGGGCGAGCGCCACGGCGTCGCGCTCCGGGTGCCCGGGCGTCACAATGCCTCAAACGCGCTGGGGGCGCTTGCCGTCACTCACGCTCTCGGCGTGCCGCTGGCGGAAGCCGCCGCTGCGCTCGGCCGGTTCGAAGGCCTCAAGCGCCGGCTGGAGACGGTCGGCAGCGCCGCCGGCGTGACCGTGATCGACGATTTCGCGCACAATCCGGACAAGATCGACGCCACGCTGGCGACGCTGCGAGCGCATCCCGGACGCCTGCTGATCATGTTCCAGCCGCACGGCTATGGCCCGCTGGCCAAGATGGGCGAGCAGCTGGCGCGAAGCCTCAGCGGCGGCATGGCGCGTGGCGACCGGCTCTATCTGCCGGACCCCGTGTACCAGGGCGGGACCACCGAGAGGAGCCGCGGGTCCGACTGGCTCGCCGCCCGGGTGCGCGAGGAAGGCGCGCTTGCCGAGCATTTGCCGGAGCGCGCGGCGATCGGCGACGCTCTGCTCGCGGAAGCGCGCGAAGGCGACCGGATCCTCGTGATGGGCGCGCGCGACGATACCTTGAGCGAGTTCGCCGCCGATCTGGTGCGGCGGCTCGAGGCGCGGAACTGATCGGGCGCTGCGGCGTCCGTGCCGAATGGCCAAGCAAGGGACGGTGACCGGCTGGAAACTCCTGCCGGAGGAGCGCGAGTCGCTGCTCCGGCGGTTCCCGCCCGCCTATGCGAATGTCGTCGCCGACCATGTCACCCTTCGCGTCGGCGCCACCCCGCAGACCCCGCTGCCGCGCGAGGTCGCGGCCGAGATCGTCGGCCGCGCCGATGATGGTGAGAGCCTCGAATGCCTGGTCGTCAGCCTCGACGGCAGCACCGACCGGCCCGACGGCTCGACCTATCACATCACCTGGTCGCTCGGGCCCGGGCGCAGGGCGCGGGAAAGCAACGACGTGCTGCGCGACCGCGGCTGGGAGCGTCTGCCGGCGCCCGTCCCGCGCACCCTGAAGCCGGCACGCTTCTAGTGCCGCACCTGTTCCTCGACTGCGACGGGGTGCTCGCCGATTTCGACGCCGGGGCGATCAAGGTGCTCGGCGCGACCCCCGCGGCGTTCGAGGCGCGGCACGGCCGCGGCGAATTCTGGAAGCGGCTGGCGCGAGCGCCAGATTTCTACGGCTCGCTGTCCGAGATGCCCGATGCGCAGCGGCTGTTCCGGGCAGTGAAGCACCTGAAGCCGACGATCCTGACCGGGCTCCCGCTCGGCAAATGGGCGGCGCCGCAAAAGGAGCGCTGGGCAGCGCGCCACTTTCCGGGCGTTCCGATCATCACCACCATGGCGCGCGACAAGCATCTCCACATGGAGCGCGGCGACGTGCTCGTCGATGATCGCGAGAATCACCGCGCCCTGTGGGAGAATGCCGGCGGGATTTTCGTCCACCACAAGGACGCGGAGACGTCGCTCCGCGAGCTCAAACGGATCTTTCCGTCGATCGAACTGGAGGCCTAGGCGGCCTGCTGCTCGACCTTCTCGACCCACTCCGGCCAGAACACCGGCTCGCGATTTGACCAGCCGGGCGCCGTCGCGGCGCTTTCGCTGATCGACTGCAGCAACGTGCGGCGGCGGTCCGGGTGAAGGTGCGGAAGCGCGGCGGCGGCACAGAAGGCGGCCGGCAGCCACGGCCGTGCCGAAGCGCCGATCAGCCGCTCGTACAGGAAGCGGTAAGCGGCGAAGTGCGGCAGGCGGTCCTGGCCGAGATCGAAAGCCGACAGAGCAACAAGCATGCCGACGAACGGCTCGATCATGTCCAGCCCACTGTCGTCGGGAACCTGCAGGCGCAGGTGGTCGAGTTGCTTGTAAAGCCGTGCCTGGGCACGGATCGAGGCGGCTTCGCCTTCGTCGCGGGCCCAGCACTCCAGCGCATCGCGGCGCCCGTAAGCAACGTCGAGCGAGCGGCGGACGTAGCGCTGCGTCGCTTTCGGGAAGCTCGCAAACTCCTTCATCTCGGAGATCAGCATAGCCCCACTAGCTGGCTGACTCGTCCGCGTGATCATGACCCGACTCCTTTTCCCTCGGCAGGATCATGCGGCTGATATGGTTGCAACTTGCTTAACCACGATCCCACCCCCCATTCACATTGAATCAGAGGGGAGTCGTTGGAGCAACGCCAATATTTCACTTATCCCCAGTTAAGTGGGGACTGTTGATTATTTACAACGTCAAAGCTTTTCCGTGACGGATCTGCAACTTACTCGGGGAAGCCGGACGAAGGAACCGGGTCGTCGCCCAGCCCCGGCTGGGCCGCTGCCGGTGGATCGGAGGCGTCCATCGATTCGTCGCTGCCGACGTCGGCTTTCTTGTCGAGGTCGTGAGGGTTGCGGTTCAACTCCTGTTCGAGCTCTTGCTGCGGCGGCGCCGAAAACACCGGCGGCGGCGCGCTTTTCCGTTCCTGCTCCACGCCTGCATCCTCCAGATTGGTCGCCCGGGTAACGAGCGGCACCGACAGCTGTTCCGGCACCTGAAGACGCGGTATTCGACCAGCGAACATCGAGCTTCTGCCAACCTCCCCACCGCGCATTGTCGTGGCCCGGCGCCGGCGATTATCAGTGCAGCGATGATGATGGCACCCCTGACGGGCGATTCCGACGCGCGCTTCGCCGACTGGCGGCTGGCGCTCAAGTCGATCCTCGGTTTCTGGATCTTCTATGCGCTGACGGTCGTCGCCCGCGCTTTGCTCAGCACCGACCCGGTCACTATCATCCAGAACCGGATGGTGACGATCGCCATCGGGGTCGCCGTCACCGGCCTCATCTACGCGCTGATCCAGCTGTTCGGCGGTCGCACCGGCATTCGCCGCAAGGCCATCGTCGCCGGCATCGCCTCCCTGCTCGGCGCCTGCACCATGGCCGGCCTGCTGATGGCCACCGAGAAGATGATGCGCGAATCGCGGGCGGAGTCGCGCTACCAGGCACGCGAGGGGTTCGTGATCATAGAGCGCGGCCACAGCATCCGGATTGAGCGCTCGGCAGGCGAGCCATTGGTCATGACGATGCCAAGGCTCCACCAGCTCGACCGCTCCAAGCGCCTGCGCTTCGCCGCCGACACGGCGGTGATGTGGCTGTTCTTCTTCGTCGCCTGGAGCGCCTTTTACCTGGCGATGAAGGCCCAGGCGGAAGCGCTGGGCGCCCGGCGCCAGGCCGCCGAGGCGGAAAGCGCCGCGCGCTCTGCGCAGGTCCGTGCATTGCGCTACCAGGTCAACCCGCACTTCCTGTTCAACACGCTCAACAGCCTCTCGTCGCTGATCATGTCGGGCCGGCCGGAAGAGGCGGAATCGATGATCCTCAAGCTGTCGCGATTCTTCCGTTCCAGCCTGTCGCTCGATCCCGCCGCGGATGTCACCCTGGCCGAGGAGATTGCGCTGCAGCGACTCTACCTGGACATCGAGCGGGTGCGCTTCCCGCGGCGCCTCAAGGTCGAGATCGACGTTCCCGAAGAGCTCGAGAGCGCACAGCTGCCGGCGCTGGTGCTGCAGCCGATCGTCGAGAACGCCATCAAGTACGGTGTTTCCCCGACCAAGGAAAAGGTGGTGCTGCGGATCGCCGCGCGCGAAGCCGGGCCGGGCCGCTTCACCATCGAGATCAGCAACAGCGGCAAGCGGCGGCTGGCTGACATCGGGGAGATGCCCGACGGCACCGGCCTTGGCCTCACCAACGTCTGCGAGCGCTTGCGCGCCCGCTTCGGCCCGGCGGCCCGCTGCGAGTTCGGCGAGCAGGACGAGGGCGGCTATCGGGTCGTCATGACGCTCCCTCTGGACCGCGGCGATGGCTGACGATCCGGCCCTCAAGATACTGATCGCCGACGACGAGCCGCTGGCGGCCGAGCGGCTTCAGCTTCTGCTGGCGCGCTGCGACGGCATCGACCTGGTCGGCACCGCCAGCGACGGCGAGAGCGCCGTGCGCATGGCCGAGGCGTTGAAGCCGGAGCTGCTGCTGCTCGACATCGCCATGCCGGGGCTCGACGGCATCGACGTTGCCCGGGCGCTTGCCGGCGCCGCCGTTTCGCCGGCAGTGATCTTCGTCACCGCCTTCGATCGGTTCGCCGTCGCCGCCTTCGAGGTCGAGGCGGTTGACTATCTGATGAAGCCGGTCGACCCGGCGCGCCTGCAGCGGGCGCTCGACCGTGCCCGCACCTATCTGCACCAGCGCCGGGAAGCCCCGGGGAAGGCTCCCGCCAAGACTTCGGAATGGCTCGACGAGTTCTGGGCCTCCGACCTGACCGGCCTGGTCCGGATCGCGGCGCGCGACGTCGACCGCGTGTCGGCCGAGCGCGATTACATGCGGCTCCACGTCGGCCGCCGAAGCTGGCTGATCCACCATTCGATGAGTGCGCTGGAAGAAGGGCTCGACCCGCAGATGTTCGTGCGGCTGCACCGCTCAGCGATCGTGCGCCGCGACTTCATCACCGGCTTCACCCGCAATCCTTCGGGCCGCTGGATCGCGCGTCTCGGCGATGGCACCGAGCAGCCGGTCGGCCGCCTTTATTCGGACCGCGTGCGGAGCATCGCCGGCCGCTGATTTTTCTGGGGTCGAAGGGGTGCGCCCGGCTGCCGCCGGCAGTCCGGCAGCCGGGCGCGGCGGAGTTCAAAGCAGCGCCGCTTGCGCGACGGTCGGCACGACCAGGATCACTGAAGTGAGCGTCGCCGCGAACATCACCAGAAGTTTCATCGTACCTGCTCCTTGACTGGGGTCGCGACGCTTTGGGGCAACCCGCGTCGCCATTCCCTTGTAGGGGCGGCGCCGCCGGCTGTCGGCAAGCGCTCGACGGACCCGGGGGCGGCGTCGGCAACCCGACGAATGGCTTTCGTCGGTCGGCGATTGGACGAACGGGGTCAGATGGGGTTCAGTTTTGCACCCGCTCCTCGCCCTCCCCGCGGTCGACCGCCGAGGTGACGGCGACGTCGAGCGTCACATTTCCGAGCGTCCGCACGATGTCTGGGATCATCTCGACCGCGACCAGCAGCGCCAGCGGGGCGATCGGCACGCCGAGCGCCATGGCGATTGGAGCAATCGAGCTGATGAACGTGATCTCGCCCGGGAGGCTGACCGCGCCATAGCTGATGACCGCCGCGACCGCCGTTGCGGCGATCAGCTGCGGGACACTCGGCTCGATGCCGAGCCAGTGGGCAATGTAGAGCGCAACCCCGACGTTCATTGCCGGACCGGTCCCCCGGAACAAGGCGACCGCCATCGGCAGCGTGACGTCGACCACGCGCTCGCGAAGGCCCATTGCCCGGGCGGCGGCGAGCATCGCCGGCAACGAGGCCAGGGACGAGCGCGTCGACACCGCGACGCTCTGCGGTGCGATCATGCCGCGCGCGAAGGTGCCGAGGCTGAGGCCGCCGGCAATCGTCGCGATCGGGTAGGCGGCGAGCGTGACGACGACGCCGAGCACCGACACCAGCACGATGTAGTGGAGGACGCCCGCGAATGCGGCGCCGCCCGCTCCTGCTCCGACCGTGAACGCCAGCGCGAAGACGCCCAGCGGCGCGATCCACAGCACCCAGCCGATTACCACCAGCAACGTGTCGGTCACTGCCTCGAAAAAGCCGAGCAGCGCCGCCCGTCGGGCGCCGCCGATGCGCGCCGCCGCAAGCGCGAACAGAAGCGCGAAGACGACCAGCGGCAACACTTCGCCCTTGGACGCCGCCGCCACCACATTGTCGGGGATGACGCCCTTGAAGAAGTCCGCGACGCCGGGCACCGGCGCACCTGTCGCCGCCGGATCGAGGGTGGTCAGACCGGCGCGAAGTGCCGTCGCGGCGTCCTGCGGTAGCGGGAACAGGCCGGTCAGCACGGGCATGAGCAGCGTGCCAAGGATCGCGGACGCCGTGCAGACGATCACGATCCACATCACGGTGCGTCCGGCAATCCGCCCCGCGCGAGCCGCTTCCGCGCCCCTGGCAACTCCGACGACCAGCAGCGAAACCATCAGCGGGATGACGGTCATCTTGAGCGCGTTCAGCCACAGGCCGCCGACCATGGTGGCGGCCTGCAGCGCCGGCTCGCGGATGCCTTCGCCAAGGGAGGCGAAGGCCACCCCGGCGAGAAGACCGGCGAGCAGCGCGCCCAGCACCCAATAGGCCCTCGCTCCGCGCACCTGCTGCGCCGCCTGCTCCTGAGCGGGTTGCGAGGCTTGCTCCTGGGCCTGCTCCCTCACCGCAGCACGCCCGGCATGGTCGCCGCTCCGCTCGGCGAAGCCACTGCGGGCATAGCCGCGGTCGCGATCCTCATCTGTGCCATGCCCTGGTCCTCAACGATCTTGCCCGCGCTCATTAGAGGCGGCGCAGCCGGCGCAGCAATCCCCTTGCGAATGTCGAAGCTTCGGCTAGGCTGGCTCCTGCCACGATGTCTGGGGGGACAGGTAATGGCTACAATCATGCAATCCGCCGCGGACCGTCGTTCCGCCGAACGCCGCTTCTACACGCGCATGGCCTGGCTGCTGGTCGCCTTGGTCTTCCTCGGCTTCGCGCCAAGCTTCTACCTCTACAACATGTTCTCCTATCCGCGGCCAAACCCGACACTGACCCCAAGCGTCCTTGCCCACGGCATGCTCTTCACGGCGTGGATGCTGGTGTTCATCGCCCAGACGCAGCTTGTCGCCGCCGGGCGCACCGACCTGCACATCCGGCTGGGCAAGGCATCGATGGTCCTCGCGCTGGCGATCATTCCCGCGATGTACCTGGTCTCGGTATGGCAGGTCGCACGCGCCAACCAGCCGCCATTCACCGACCCGCTGAACTGGACCGCAATCCCGCTCTTCTCGATTCCCGCTTACGCGCTGCTGGTCTGGACCGGCTGGAAACGGCGCCGCGAAGCCCAGTGGCACAAGCGCATGATGCTCGGCGCCGCAATATTGGTGGTGATGGGCCCCGCCCTCGGTCGGCTGCCGCTGGCGCCGCCGACCCTGCCGGGCTTCACTTTCCAGATGCTCTTCGGCCTCGTGCTGTTCGTCCCGCTGATCGTCCACGACCGCCGCAGGCTTGGGCATGTTCATGCCGCGACCCAGCTGGCGTTTGGCGTCGCGGCCGCAAGCGTCGTCGTGCCCTTGCTGCTGATCGCCACCGGCAGCTGGGCACCAGTCGCCCAGCACTTGCCGGGCGTCGGCCGCTAGGTCGCGCGAGCGGCCTTCTCCGACGCCATCGCCTGCACCAGCTTCAGAGCCTCGTGCGCTGACAGCGCCGAGCCTTCCTGCCACAGCCCGGCGTAGGACAGATGCTCACCGGCGAAGACGATCGGCCCCTCCGGCCTCAGCAGCTCGGCATAACGCGGCCCTCGCGGCTCTTGCCCCCAGTCGCTGCCGACTGCTCCGACGCCCTCCGACCAGGGCACCTGGCCCCAGCCGACCGTGATGCCTTTCGAAAGCAGCCGTGACTTGCCCGGGTGCAGCGCCTCGATGCTGTCGCGGCAGATCCGCAGCCGCTCGGCATGGCTCAGGGCGGAAAACCTGTCGGGATTATCCTGGTTGGTCCAGCCGGCGACGTAGGCAGCGACCAGGACCCCCTTGGCGGAATTCATGCCGTCCGACGGGTACATGACGTTCTCGTTCAGCCGGTCGGTCCAGGCGAGACCGCCGTAGACATGGTCGTCGGTCTCCCAGAAGCGCGGCGCCTCGAACGCAACCTTGACGCTCGGCAGATATTCGATGTTCTTCAGCGCCGCTTTCTTGGCCGGCGAGAAGTCGCTCGGGATGCGCGTCAGCAAATTGGCCGGCAGCGTGCACACACAATAATCGGCCTCTGTCGCGGAGCGCCCGTGCTCGATCCGCACGCGGCTGCCGATGCGGCGGATCGCCGTCACGGGCGTTGACAGCCGCACCATCGGCTTGACCTCAGCATAAAAGGCCTCGGGAATGCGGTCCATGCCGCCGACCGGCTGCAGCATCGTCGCCTGCATGTCGAAGATGGTGTCGAACAGATAGGGCAGGACTACGCCCTCGCCTGGCAGCAACTGCTTGACGGTCAGCGGCTCGAGCGGCTTGCCGGCTTGCGTATATCCGCCCGGCAGCGGGTGGTAGCCCGAGCGTCCATCGCCGCGGTAGACGCCCTTGCGATCGAGACCGCCATATGGCGCGAGGAATTGACGGAACTGCTCAAGCTCGCCCTTGGACATCTCCTGGTCGAGCGCCCGCGCATCGATCGCCTTGGCGAGCATCTCGCTGACCAGACCGCGCATGTCGTGGACCATCCGCCGCTCGGGCACGACCTTGCCGCCGAAGTCCCAGCCGGCGCTGCGGTTGGCGTTGACCATCGGCTCCATCGCCACGCCCAGGCTGCGCGCATAATCGAGGATGACATGGTGGCTGCTCGGGATGCGCGCGGCACCGGCGTTGAAGTAGAGCCCGTCGTCGAAAGCCGCCTGCTGGTCCGGGCGCCCGAGCAGCCGGATCCGTTCGCCGCCGCGGATCGTCCACACCCGCCCGCCGACCCGGTCGCGAGCCTCGAGCACCGTGACCTTGTAGCCGGCGCGGCCGAGCTCATAAGCGGCGACCAACCCGGCGATCCCGGCGCCGAGCACCACCACCGAGCGCCCGTTGCCGCTGGCGGGCGGGAGCGCGAAGCCCCTGGCCTTTTCCGGCGTCGAGCGCGCCAGCCCCATCGTCTCCATCGCCAGGAACAGGGCGCCGGCGCCGCCGACCGCGCCCACTCTGCTGAGCAAGGCGCGGCGGGTGATGGACATGGCGGCTGCTCCCTCTAGCGGCTGGCGCCGGTGGTGGTAATTCTCTGCTGCCCCGTTGGTCCCGGCACCGCCGCGGTCACCTCGATCTCGACCAGCCAGCCCGGATCCACCAGGCCGGCGACCTCCATGGTCGAGCGCGCCGGGCGACTGGGCTGCTGCGGAGTGCCGAAGCGCTCGCGATAGGCGCGCATCATGCCGGCGAAATCCATCTGCTTGCTGCCGGGCGGCCTGACCAGGAACACGCGCATCATTACCACGTCGCCCATGCCCATGTTCTGCTGCGCCAGCGCGCGTTCGATCTTGCCCAGGACCGAGCGGGTCTGCGCCTCGGTATCCCCGTAGCGCTCGATCGAGCCCTGCGGCGCGCCGGGATTGATGGCGTCTGGCACCGTCCCGCTGACATAAAGGAGCTGCGAGCCCGGCGTCACCAGGACCGAAGTCGCGATCGGCGATTCACCCGCCACCATTCGGACCAGCGGGGTCGGCACAATGTTCATCGGGGCCGTCGCACAGGCGCTCAGCGTCAACGGCGCGCCCAACAAAATCCATCGCATGCGAATCGCCCCCTCCTCGCCCGAGGTCGACAGAATGACAGCGATTCGCGCCGTGCGCCGCAAAAAATCGTTGCTGAGGCGCATCGCTCGCCGTGCTTGCGCGTTCATCCAGAGGTATTTCAGCTCAAGCGACGGAGTTACGCACATGGACAATGACGGCCGCCAGACCGAGGTCAGCACCCTCAACACCTTGATCAACACGCTCGTCGACAGCGTCACCGGCTTCGAGGACGCCGCCGCCAACATCGAGGGCAGCAGCAACCTGCAGCAAATGTTCCGCGAGTTCGCCAACGAGCGCAACCGGGTTGTCGAGGACCTGCGCAGCGAAGTCCGCCGGCTCGGCGGCAATCCCGAAGACGACGGCTCGTTCCTCGGCAAGGCGCACCAGCGCTTTCTTGACCTCAAGGCGGCGATCGTCGGGCGCGACGAGAAGGCGATAATCAACGAGGTCGAGCGCGGCGAGGATTACCTCAAGGACAAGTTCGAGACCGCACTGAACGGCGGCACCCTGAGCGGCGACAGCCGTGCTGCGGTCGAGCGCGCCTACCAGTCGGTTCGCGCCGGCCACGATCGCGTCAGTGCGCTCAAGCACGGCTTGGAAGCCTAGGCTTCAGCCGCCGCCCTCGGCTGGGGGCAGGGGCGGCGGTGCGGCCAGCACCGCCGCCCCCATTTTTGGGATGGTCCCGGGCGGCGTCTCGGCAGGCGCCAGCGTCCGGGCGCGGCCCAGCCATGCGAGACGGCAAAGGGATGTCGCACAACAGAAATGGGGGCCGGCATCGCTGCCAGCCCCCACTGCGCCGAGCGAAGGATCTGCCGGTGTTCGTGACCTGATCCGCCCGAAGGCTTTTCCGTCCTCGATCCTGGCTCACCAGCTCAGGCGTCGCTTCCCATCTGACCGCTCTTCCCGAGGGAAAGCCCGGCTGATCTACTCGAGTGCGCTGCCCGAAGGCTCGCTTGTCTTTCGGCCCGCCCGGCCGGCGCTGGGCGCCAAGCCGTCCGATGTTCCGCGGCCCTTCTTGGGATGATCGCTTCCCTTCGTCCCGCTTTGCCTTTCGCCAATCCGAGGAATGGCGAACTGCCGCGTCGCGAAGAGGAGGAAGATCATCTCTTCCGGCGCCTCTTCCCGGCTGGTCTGGTCCGGGTCGATAAGCCTTCACATCCCGAAAGATGCTCCAGCCCTCGTTTCCCGTTCCATCGCCTGCCGGCGGAGATCGGAACCTTGGTCGCCTGCCGCTCTTTCCTGCCGTTGCCGGCGCTCTGGAGAGGCTGGGACCGCCGTCCCGATCACCCCTTCCTTATGCGCCTGCATCCGAGTCGCTCAAAGCGCAAAATCGGGGCAAAAGGCTGTGGATAACGGGGATATCGGGAACAACAGTAGGAACCGTCCGCGATTGCCCGAATCGCCCCCGCTCCCTACCTCGGGAAGGTGCCCGAATCCCCCGCCTTCGCCCCGCAGCCCGCTTATCTAAGCGGCCTCAATCCCCCGCAGCGCGAGGCGGTGCTGACCACCGAAGGGCCGGTGCTGGTCCTCGCCGGCGCCGGCACCGGCAAGACGGCGGCGCTGACCGCCCGCCTCGCCCATCTGATTGCCACCCGCCGCGCCTGGCCGAGCCAGATCCTCGCCGTCACCTTCACCAACAAGGCGGCGCGCGAGATGAAGGAGCGGGTTTCGGCGATTTCCGGGGGCGCGATCGAGGGCATGCCCTGGCTTGGGACCTTTCACTCGGTCGCCGCACGCATGCTGCGCGCCCATGCCGAGCTTGTCGGGCTGCAGTCGAACTTCACCATCCTCGACACCGATGACCAATTGCGCGTGCTCAAGCAGTTGATCGTCGCCGCCAACCTCGACGAGAAGCGCTGGCCGGCGCGCCAGCTTGCCGGGCTCATCGACCGCTGGAAAAATCGCGGCTGGACTCCAAGCCAGGTCGACGCCGGAGAGGCCGAGGGCTTCGCCGCCGGCCGCGGTGCCGAGCTCTACGGCCAGTATCAGGAGCGGTTGCGGACGCTGAACGCCTGCGACTTCGGCGACCTGCTGCTGCACATGCTGGTGATCTTCCGGCGTCATGCGGACGTGCTCGAAAGCTACCGCGACCGCTTCCGCTACATCCTCGTCGACGAATATCAGGACACCAACCAGGGCCAGTACGAGTGGCTGAAGCTGCTTGCCGAGCCGAGGCGCAACCTGTGCTGCGTCGGTGACGACGACCAGTCGATCTATTCGTGGCGCGGCGCCGAGGTCGCCAACATCCTGCGCTTCAGTCAGGACTTTCCGGGTGCCGCGGTGATCCGCCTCGAGCAGAATTACCGCTCGACGAGCCATATCCTCGCCGCAGCCGGCGGCCTCATCGCGCACAACAGCGGCCGCCTCGGCAAGACCCTGTGGACCGACGCCGGCGAGGGCGAGAAGGTGCGGGTCATCGGCGTCTGGGACGGGCCGGAGGAGGCGCGGCGGATCGGCGAGGAGCTGGAGAGCCGCCAGCGCGCCGGCGCCTCGCTCGACGACAGCGCGATCCTGGTCCGCGCCCAGTTCCAGACCCGCGAGTTTGAGGAGCGCTTCATCGCCATCGGCCTGCCGTACCAGATCATCGGCGGCTTCCGTTTCTACGAGCGCGCCGAGATCCGCGACGCGCTCGCCTATCTGCGCCTCGTCGTCCAGCCGGCCGACGATCTCGCCTTCGAGCGCATCGTCAACCAACCCAAGCGCGGCCTCGGCGACAAGGCGGTGGCGCGAATCCACGCCGCGGCCCGGGCCATGCGCCAGCCGCTGTTGCTGGCGGCCGCGCAAATGCTCGATTCCGACGAGCTGACACCGCAAGCCCGACGCAGCCTTGGCCGCTTCGTCGCCGACATCGCGCGCTGGCGGGCTATGGCGGCGAGCCTTCCTCACCCCGAGCTCGCGCGGATCCTGCTCGACGAGAGCGGCTATACCGCCATGCTCCAGGCCGACCGCTCGGCCGAAAGTGCCGGCCGCCTGGAGAACCTCGCCGAGCTGACGCGGGCGATGGAGGAATATGAGAACCTCGGCGCCTTCCTCGAGCACGTCAGCCTCGTCATGGACAATGACGAGGCGCGCACCGGCGAGAAGGTCACGATCATGACCATCCACGGTGCCAAGGGCCTCGAATTCGCCGACGTCTATTTACCAGGCTGGGAGGAAGGCGTGTTTCCCTCGCAGCGGGCGATGGACGAAGGCGGCCTTGCCAGCCTCGAGGAGGAGCGCCGCCTCGCTTATGTGGCGATCACCCGCGCGCGCCGCCGCGCGACCATCCTCCACGCCGCCAACCGGCGCATCTACGGGCAGTGGACCAGTTCGCTGCCCAGCCGCTTCCTCGGCGAGCTGCCCAAGGCGCACATCGACGAAGAAACGACCATGACTGGTGGCGAGAGCCTGTGGCGCGCACAGTGGAGCGAACGCGGCGATCCCTTCGCCCACCTCGCCGCCGCCCAGTCGAACCGCGCCAGCACCCGCGGCCCGGGCTGGCAGCGCGCCGCCGGCGGCAGCTTCTCGGCGCAGCCGCAGCGCGTCATCGAGGCGCGCGCGTCGGCCATTTCGCTTGGCAACAAGGGCCGCACCGACCTCGCCCTGGGGCAGCGCGTGTTCCACGGCAAGTTCGGCTACGGCACCATCGTCGCCCAGGAAGGCAACAAGCTCGAAATCGACTTCGAGCACGCCGGCATCAAGAAGGTGCTCGACAGCTTCGTCAGCGCGGGCTGAGGTTGTCGCCGTCGGAGCGCTGTTCGAGACGCTCAGCACCTGATGAAACTGGCGTCGACGTCAGCCGGAGCGCTACGCCCCCGGCCGTTTCGCGCTTACCAGCCGAAACCGCGCCGGCGGCCAAGGCCGGTGCGGGAGTAGCCCGGCGCCATGCCGCGCCCGCCGCCCATGAAGCGCCGCATCAAATAGCCCATGCCGGCTGCGAAAATCATGCGTCTGAACATCTTGCCTCTCCTTCGGAGGGATTCAGCGCAGGCGGACAGGCTTCGTTCCTTGTGCCGAAAGCGATATTCGGCGGTCCGTGCCGCCAATCAGGCCGTCGTTAGGGATCTTGCGCGGGTAGCAAGAACAGTGACTGCGCCCTGGAGGAACGTCCAGCTGCCACAGATTTGCAGGTCAAGCGCGGGTGGCGACCACTTCGCCCGGCGACTCGCCGGTCTCGGCGGCCTTGTGGGCCTGAAGCGTGGCCCGCATCTTCTCGGTGCGCTCGGCGCGTGTCGCCATCGCGTTCCAGGCCTGGGCCGAACGCAGGCAGCGGTCGCGGACGTTGTCGAGGCCCGCGGCGTTCGCATCGGCCAGCGCTTCGGCGGCGCGAGCGAGATAGGTTTCGCGATCGGTCATGCTCGTTTTTCCTCCGCTGTGCAGCAGTTGGCGGGGCGGCGAGTGCCGCCGCCCCTTCGATTCGGAATCGGAGCCTAGACTGCCTGGATGTTCACGGCCTTGGTCTTGCCGCGCTGGTCCTCTTCCAGGTCGTAGCTGAGGCGCTGATCCTGGCTCAGCGTGCGCAGACCGGCACGCTCCACGGCCGTGATGTGGACGAATGCGTCCTGTCCGCCATCTTCGGGATGGATGAAGCCATACCCTTTCGAGTCATTGAAAAATTTTACCGTACCGATGGGCATGCTCATTCCTTCCGGGTGAAGTGGACCGACGCTCGGCCCACTCTCGGCTAAGAGATGCGAAGCGAAGGAATGAGGAGCCGCAAAGCGCCTGGAAACCGTCAGTCTGCGACTATTAGCTTGCCCCCTCTAGCCGCGCCGGCGCTTTTTGTCACCCGCTGGAGCCGACCACCTGCCCGGCGCCTTCCGGCGCTGTGGGAACGGCTTGACCTCTGGGGCTTTTCTAATTGACGCCGGCGGCTGCCGCATCGAGGCATGACGGAATGAGGAAAAGGCTCGCGCTGCTGGCTATGCTTCTGCCGATCGCGGGCGCGGCCCCCGCGGGTCCGCCCCCGCTGCGCAACCCGGCGCTGCTCAACATCGGCTTCATCTGCCAGTGGCAGCCGCGCTGCATGCAGCGCCAGCAAAAGGCGATGCGCGAGGCGATCGCCTTCGTCGATCGGCGCCGGCCACCCGCCTGGAAGGTCCAGATGTGCAATCGCAACGCCTCGCGCGCCCAGGCCCGGGGCGACTGGCGGCGCGGGCGGGTGGACTGGATCGGCTTCAATAATTGCATCCGCAACCGCAGGCTCGATCCCCCGCGAACACGTCGCTGACGCGCCGACTCGAACGGCCCGCGCCAGCTCGCTCTACCCCGCTTTGGGAACCCGACTCGGGCGCCGCGCATTGGAACGGCAAAAGTCAACAGAAAAATGAGTCATAAAAATGAAGCAGCTAGCCTTTGCGCTTGCGCTTTCGAGCGCACTCGCCATCGGCGTCCCCGTCACTCCCGCGGCGGCGTCGATCGAAACCTATGAAGCCAAGCAGACGGCCGCCAGCGCCGCCGAAATCGCCCGCGCCGACATGATCGCGGCGTTCGGCGACAAACAGCTCAAGCCGGGACAATATCTGTGGCGCGATGAGCCCGGCAACGGCCCGCAGCGGATCGTCGTCTCCCTATCCGACCAGCTCGCTTATCTGTACCGCGGCGACACGTTGGTAGCGGTGTCGACGATTTCCAGCGGCAAGGAGAAGACGCCGACTCCGACCGGCATCTTCAACGTGCTCGAGAAGAAGCCGATGCACCACAGCCGCAAGTACGACAATGCGCCGATGCCGTTCATGCAGCGCATCGACCAGTACGGAATTGCGCTGCACGCCGGCCACTTGCCCGGCCATCCGGCAAGCCACGGCTGCATCCGGCTGCCGTCGAAGTTTGCCGCCAAGCTGTTCGCCGCCACCAAAGTCGGCACGACGGTGCTGATCGGCGCCTGACGACGCGCCAGAGTTCCGCGTCGCGGAGCCACTCCGTTCCCCTTTCGGAGCTGGTTCCGCGGCGCGGTCGACACCACGCTGCCGGATTCAACGCATCAGATTTCCGTCGCGATCATCGTCTTGAGCTCGGGCCTGGGTAGCCCGTCGGCCTTGTAGGTGGCGATCAGCTCTTGCTTGCGGGCGGCCATCTGCTCGCCGAGCGCCTTTAGGTCGATATCGGCCTTGCGAACCTGGCCGAAGACGCTGTCGCTGCCCTTTTCCTCTTCCTCTATGTGGTGCTCGATCTGCTCCTGGAGCACCTTCACCTTGGCTTCGAAATATTCGTCGCTCTCGCTGTCCGCAGCTTCGATTTCCGCAATGAGCACCTTGGCGCCGTCATGCTCGACGAAGGCTTCCTTGAGCAGATCCTCCTCGATCTTGCCTTCGCAGGCGGGGTAGAAAATCTCTTCCTCGAGCTTGGCATGGACGGTGAGCTCCATGCAGATCTGCTGCGCCAGCTTCTGCTTGCGACCGTCGCCCTTGGCATCCTCGAACTGCTTGAACAGTTTCTCGACCGTGCGATGGTCGTCCTTGAGCAAAGCGATCGCGTCCTGGGTCCTGGTCTCGGCCATGAGTTTCTCCACCGTTGAACCGGCGTAACCACTGGTTTTGGGGCACAGTTCCTCGCCTTGTGCGTAGTCGCATCAGCGTGACAATCATCGGAGCGGCGAGTGCAAGGCCTCGGCTATCTGACTTCAATCCTCAGCGTGTTTCTCTTCGCCGCCGTGGCATGGCCGCGGGCAGGCGATCCGGAATGGATGTTCCCGGTGCTGCTGGCCGCGCTGGCGACGTCGGTCGTTGGTATGGGCCTTCGCTATCTCGCGCATCGCCGCCAGCGCCGGGAGGTGAAGCGCGCCAAAGCGATGGCCGCCCAGAACAGCTAGCTGCCTGCCACGGGCCTGCGCTGCGACGAGGTCGCGGCGACTGCGGCTGCCTCCGCCGGCGGAACTTCCGGGACGAACGGGTCAGGCGCTGCCGGAGGTGCCGGGGGCGCCTTGGTATCCAGCTCGAGCCAGTCGCGGAACTGCAGGCCGTAGAGCATGTCCATCACTTCGAACTCCAGGCCACCGGGCTGGCTGGTATTGCTGTTCCACATGGCCACCACGCCGCTCTTGCGCGCCGCGTCGAACAGGATCAGCGATCGATAGCCCGAAACGCCGCCGCGATGGCCGACGATGCGGTGGCCGGCATAGTCATAGCTGCGCCAGCCATAGCCGTAATCCGCCTGCGCGAGCCGTTCGAGGAACTTGCGCATGCGACCGCGTTCGCCCGGAGTCTTGACCAGTGGCGCGTGGATCGTCCCGAGCAGATCAGGAGGCAGGACGTCGGGCATCGCCCCCATCTGCGCCAGCATCCACAAGGCGAGATCCTTGATGTTGCTGTTGACCCCGCCGGCGGCCGGCACGCGATAATAAGTGTCGAGCACCTCCAGCGGCCGCCGCGAAGCGTTGTGCGGCCGAGCCCAGCTGCGGGCGCCGACGAGACCCTCGCGGGTGATGCTGGCGCTGGTCATGCCGATGGGGTCGAACAGATGTTCCTTCAGCGCCTCGCTGAAGGGCTTCGAGGTAACCTTCTCGACGATCTCGGAGGCGCCGTCATAGGCAACGTTCTGGTAGCTCCAGCAGGTGCCGGGCTCGCAGATCAGGTTGAGCTCGGCCAGGCCCTGCCGAAGCACGCGCGTGTCCTGCCCTTCCTCCAGCTTGTTGTCATAGGCATTGCGATAAAGGCCGAGGCGATGGCTGAGCAGGTCGCCGACAGTGGCGCGCTGTTCGGCCCCGCCGGGGAGCCTGAGGCTGGTCGCGTAGCGTGCCACCGGGGCGTCAAAGCTGACCTTGCCCTCGGCAACCAGCTTCCCGACCATGGTCGAGGCCACGCCCTTCGATACGGACGCCCAGCGAAACACCGTCTCGGGAGTCACCGGGTCGCCCGATCCGGCCAGCGTCTCGCCATAAGCCGACAGGAAAGTGATACGGCCGTTTTCGACCACTCCGACCGCAAGGCCGACCATCGCCGGCTTTTCCATCAGACGCTTCAGCCGTGCATCGAGTGCCGCATAGTCGATGTCGCGGCGGGCGGCAGGCGACACGGCCGCAAGATGGCGCTGGGCTCGAACCGGGTTGACCGGCTGAGCGGGCTCTTCCACGGTGATCCGCGTCGCCGCCAGCCAGCTGCCGAGCAGCAGCCCGCCGGCCAAGATCCCCACCTTGTGCGACTTGTGCAAACTCTTGTCTCCCGCCCCACGCCGGTGTGGACCCTGCCACGAGGCCGCTCAACCGGCGCGCCTTGCGGCTGCGGTGAGAGGATTCGATTGCGCGACGAATGCCGCTGCTGCTGGCCTTCGCCGGGCGCCTAGCCTAAAGGCGGCGCCGAGCCATGCAATTCCTCAAGACGCTCTTCTGGGTGCTGGTCGCCGTCGTGCTGGCGCTGCTTGCCAGCCGCAACTGGTTCGACGTCACGATGAACCTGTGGGCCGGGATCCAGCTCGACATCAAGCTTCCGGTGCTGCTTGCAGCAATGTTCCTGCTCGGCTTCCTGCCGCCCTTCCTGATCTATCGCGCGCGGCTGTGGAACGTCCGTCGCCGCCTCGATGCCCACGGCCGCCAACTTGCCCCGTCCGCGCCAGGCGCGGCGCCCGCCGCTTCCGAGGTGACCGCCGAATGAACCCGATCTTCGTGGCCATCGACACCCCCGACCTGAACCGCGCGCTCGACCTCGCTGCCGCCGCTGGCGCCCAGGGCGCTGGGGGCATCAAGCTGGGGCTTGAATTCTTTTGCGCGAACGGACCGGCGGGCGTCCGAGCCGTGGGTGCATGCGGCCTGCCCTTGTTCCTCGATCTCAAGCTGCACGACATTCCGAACACGGTGGCCAAGGCGGTGGCGGCGCTGGCGCCGCTGCGCCCGGCCGTGCTGACCGTCCATGCCGCCGGGGGCGAGGCGATGCTCGCCGCCGCCAAAGGCGCCGCGCAGCCGCAGACGCGGGTCGTTGCAGTGACGGTGCTCACCAGCCTTGACCGCGAAGACCTCAAGGCGGCCGGCGTGGACGGCAGCCCCGAGCACCAGGTCATGCGTCTGGCCGCTCTGGCCCGCAGCGCGGGCGCCGACGGTATCGTCTGCTCGGGCGCGGAATTGCCTGCAGCGCGCGCCGCCTGGCCCGAGGGATTCTTCGTGGTGCCCGGCGTGCGCCCCCAGGGCAGCGACCTCGGCGACCAGAAACGGACCGTCACGCCGCGCCAGGCAATGGCCGACGGTGCGTCGATCCTGGTGGTTGGACGGCCGGTCACCGGCGCCGCGGACCCTGCGCGTGCACTTCGCAATATCGCCGCCGAGCTCGGCGGACAGGACAATTTTATGGGGGTTTCATGAGTTGGCTCAGCCGAGTTCGCAGCGGCATCCCGTTCCTGCCCAAGCGGCAGACACCGGACAATCTCTGGCACAAGTGCCGGAAGTGCGACTCGATGGTCTTCCTCAAGGAGTGGGAGGACAATCTCCAGGTCTGTCCGCGCTGCGACCACCATGGTCGTATCGGCCCCAAGCTGCGGTTCGAGCATCTGTTCGACGGCGCCCGCTTCGAGCTGCTGCCGCCGCCCGAAGTACGCGAGGATCCGCTCAAGTTCCGCGACACCAAGCGCTACACCGATCGGCTCAAGGCGGCGCGGCAGGCCACTGCGGAGCGCGATGCCTTGCTCAACGCGCGCGGCACCATTGACGGGCGGCCCGCCATCGTCGGCGTGCAGGATTTCGCTTTCATGGGCGGATCGATGGGGATCGCGGTCGGCGCCGCCTTCGTTGCCGGCGTTCGCGCGGCCATCGCCGAGCGCTGCGCCTACATCCTGTTCACCGCGGCGGGCGGCGCCCGGATGCAGGAAGGCATTTTGTCGCTGATGCAGATGCCGCGCACCACTGTCGCACTCGCCGAACTACGCGAGGCCGGCCTGCCCTACATCGTCGTCCTGACCGACCCGACGACTGGCGGGGTCACCGCTTCCTACGCGATGCTCGGCGACGTCCAGATCGCCGAGCCTGGGGCGCTGATCGGCTTTGCGGGGCAAAGGGTCATCGAGCAGACCATAAGGGAGAAGCTGCCCGAGGGATTCCAGCGCGCCGAATATCTGCTCGAGCACGGGATGATCGACATGGTGGTGCCGCGTGGCGAGCTTCGCAATCGGCTTGCGCAGCTCATCGCCTATCTGACCCCGGAGAAAGCAGCCGCCTAGTGGCCGATTTTGCGCGGTCGAAAGATACGGCCGTCCAGCTCCAGCTCGATCGGCTCGCGACTTCCTCAACCGCGGGCGACCGGCTCGGTCTCGACCGCATCAGCCGTTTGCTCGATCGGCTCGGTCGGCCGCAGGACGCGCTTCCGCCGGTTTTCCATGTCGCCGGCACCAACGGCAAGGGCTCGACCTGCGCGTTCCTGCGCGCGGCGATCGAGGCCGCGGGCCTCAGCGTCCACGTCTTCACCAGCCCGCACCTGGTCCGCTTCAACGAGCGCATCCGGCTGGCCGGCGAGCTGATCGACGACGAGTCTCTCGCGGATCTGCTCGAGGAGGTAATCGACGCCGGCAAAGGCATTGATGCGAGCTTCTTTGAAGTGATCACCGCCGTTGCTTTTCTTGCCTTCGCGCGAACGCCCGCCGACGCCTGCATCATCGAGGTCGGACTCGGCGGACGGCTCGACGCGACCAACGTCGTGGAGCGGCCCGTCGTGTGCGGCATCGCCAGCCTCGGCCTCGATCACCAGCAGTTCCTCGGCTCCGATCTCGTCGGGATCGCCCGCGAGAAAGCGGCCATCGCCAAGCCGGGCGTGCCACTGGTGACCCTCGACTATCCCGAGGAGGTGATGGAGGCGGTCCAGGGAGTGGCCGAAAAGGCCGGAACCGATCCCTGCCCGGCCCTTCGCCGGTGGCACTACGGCGTGGCGCGAGGCCGGCTCCAGTATCGCGACGGCGACGGGGCACTGATGGTTCCGCTGCCCACGATGCAGGGGCTCCACCAGCTCGACAATTGCGCCCTCGCGCTGGCGATGTTGCGGCATCAGCGGGCAATCCACGTACCGCTTCATGCACTCAAGCAAATGCCTCTCGTGGCACGCTGGCCCGGCCGGCTACAGCAGCTTGGGCCGGGACCGCTCGTGGCGGCGGCCGGTGGCGCTGCAATCTGGGTCGACGGAGGGCACAATCCCGATGCGGCGGAGCGCATTGCCGATTGGCTCGAAGAGCGCCCAGCCCCGCCTGCGCTGGTGATCGGCCTCCTCGCCAACAAGGACGCGCAGGGCTTCGTGGCGCCGCTTGCGGCGCTTGCCAGCGAAATCCGCTTCGTGCCGGTGCCCGGCCACGACAGCCACGCGGCCGACTGGCTGGCGCGGCTCGCGACCGCGGAAGGTGCACGCAAGGTATCCAGCGCGAGCAGCCTCGAGGATGCCGTGCGGCGCCTCGACGCACCCGAGGTCGCCATCCTCGGCTCGCTCTATCTTGCCGGCGAAGCCCTCGCCGCCAACGACGAGGCTCCCGACTAGGCGGTGTCGCCCTGCGCCGCGCGCGCCGCATCGGCGGCAAGCACGTCGCCACCGCCGCGTCGCCGGCCGTTCCACGCGGTCCGCGCCCATTCCAGCAACACGAACCCCACGGCGACGAGTCCGATCATCGCCGTGAAGCGGAACACGGGCGCATAGCCGATCCGGTCGATGGCCTCGCCGATAGCGGCCCGCCCGAGCGAGCCGACCAGGAACGTCAGCGACGACAGCAAGGCATATTGGACCGCGCTGAACTCGCGCGAGGTGATCGACGACAGATAAGCGACGAAGGCCGCACCGGCGAGACCGCCGGCAATGTTCTCGCCGGAGATGGCGATCAGCAAGCGGACCATGCGCAGGTCATGCCCGAACGCGTCGAGCCCGAAGGTACGAGCGAAGGCGTCGATCACCGGCGCTCCCGACGCGAGGTCGGCGTAGAGCAGGTTGCTCGCCGCAGCGACGATGGCGCCGATCAGCAGGGTCGGCATGCGCCCGACGGTTGCGAACAGGAACGCGCCCAGCGCGATCCCCGCCATGGTCATGAACACGCCGAAGATCTTGGACGCGAACGCAACCTCGTCGCCGGTATATTTCAGCTCCTGCAGGTAGAAGGGGAATGCGAACGAGCCCCAGATATTGTCGGTGATGCGGTAGCTGAGGATCAGCCCGAGAACGACGATGACGCCCCAGCCGATCCGGCGAACCAGCTCGGCGAGCGGCAGGATCAACGCCGAATAGGCATGGTCCGCGGCGCGCTCGGTCGAGTTCGGCGCCTCGACATCGGCGGTCAGCACATATCCGGGACGATGCCGCAGCCAGTTGAAGATGGCCGCGACGATCGCCGGCAGGATCACCGTCGCGGCGACGATCAGCGGGCCCATCGAGCGGGTGAATTCGCCCACGACGGGCGGGTTGGGGT
>DATLFV010000122.1:0-3537 GCA_035540875.1 Sphingomicrobium sp.
CGGCGGGCCCGGAAGCGACCTCCAGGCCAGCATCGTCGAGGCGCTGAAGTCGATCTACGACCCCGAGATCCCGGTCGACATCTACGAACTCGGGCTGATCTACGACGTCGCGGTCAGCGAGGACGGCGATGCGGTGGTGACGATGACGCTGACCACCCCGCACTGCCCGGTTGCCGAGTCGATGCCGAGCGAAGTCGAGCTGCGGGTGCTCTCGGTGCCCGGAGTGCGCGACGCCGAGGTCAAATTGGTCTGGGATCCGCCCTGGGACCCGTCGAAGATGAGCGACGAGGCGCGCCTGGAACTGGGAATGCTATGAACAAGGAAACCAAAGTTCGCGCCCGGCCGGCGGCAATCACCCTCACCCCGGCGGCCGAGGCGCGCATTGCCGAGCTGATGAGCCGCGCGCCCGACGGCGCGATCGGGGTCAAATTGTCGACTCCCCGCCGCGGCTGCTCGGGGCTTGCCTATTCGGTCGATTACGTGACCGAGGAGCAGAAGTTCGACGAGAAGATCGGGACGCCCGGCGGCATCTTCTACGTCGACGGCGCGTCGGTGCTCTACTTGGTCGGCAGCGTCATGGACTGGCGCGAGGACGATTTCGCCGCCGGCTTCGTGTTCGACAACCCCAATGCCAAGGGCGCCTGCGGCTGCGGCGAGAGCTTCACCGTTTAGCGACTCGCCGACATGTGCTAAGTCGGGTGCGCAACACAGCCGAAGGGGGAAGTCGGCCATGTCACGCGCAGCAACGCTTTTGTTCGCAATCATCGCTTATGCGATCTTCTTCGCGACATTCCTGTACCTGATCGCGTTCGTCGGCGACCTGCGCCTGGTCCCGAAGACCGTCGACAGCGGCGGGTTTTCGGAAGGCGCCGTCGCCGCCGCCCTGGCAGTCAATATCGGCCTTATTGCGCTGTTCGGAGTCCAGCACAGCGTCATGGCGCGGCAGGGCTTCAAGCGCGCCTGGACCCGGGTCGTGCCCAGGCAGGCCGAACGCAGCGTCTATGTGCTCGCCGCCAGCGCCGCCCTGATCGTCCTGGTCATGTTCTGGCGGCCGATGCCGGAAAGCGTGTGGGACCTGCGCGGCACTGCGTTCGCGCTGCCGCTATGGCTGCTGTTCGGGGCCGGCTGGCTGGTCGTGCTGCTGAGCACCTTCCTGATCAACCATTTCGAATTGTTCGGGCTGCAGCAGGCCTGGTTCCACGTTCGCGGCCGCGAGGAAGCGCCGCCGCAGTTCCGCCAGCCCTTTTTCTACAAAATGGTCCGCCACCCGATCTACGCCGGTTTCTTCCTGGCGTTCTGGGCAACGCCGCACATGACGGTCGGCCATTTGCTGCTCGCGCTGGGCATGTCGACCTACATGCTGATCGCCATCCGCTACGAGGAGCGCGACCTCACCGCCTTGTTCGGCCGCGACTATGAGGAGTATCGCGGCCGCGTCGGGATGCTGTGCCCAAGGCTGCGGCGGAGCGCGTGAGCCCCGCCGCACGCTTTTAGAAGCCGAGCGTGAAGCGGATCGCCGCGCCGACATCGTTGTCGGCCGCGGCGATGTGCCCGGGCTGGCGCCGCAGGAACAGATTGCCGCCAAGCCAGCCGGCGCCGCCGAACAGGCCGGTGCCGTAGCTGAGCTCGGCGTCGATCTCGCGCCCGCTGGGGGTGAGCGACAGGCTCGTCAGGCTGTTGGTCGCGGTCAGCGTCCCGTAATCGTAGGCGGTCGGCAGCATCATCGCGACTCCGCCGCGCTCGATGCGCAGGGGCTGCGACAGGCGCAGGCCGATGCGATCGCTGCCGCCGAGCACGCCGATCTTGGCCAGGTCGAAGCCGTAGCCGGCCGTCTGGAACTTGCCGCCGGCGAAATCGGTCCAGCCGCGGCGGGCGGACAGGCCCGTGCTCCAGCCCGAGCCGAGCTTGCGCCGTGCCTCGAGGTCAAGGAACAGGCTGGTCGAGCCGCCGCCGCCGAGCGCTTCGCTGAGCCGGCCGCCGAGCAGGCTCTGCCTCTCCTCGAGCCGGCTCATCCCCGCCGACAGCCAGTTGCTGCCGAGCTGCCGGTCCACCGCCAGGCTGGTCCAGCGGTAGGGCGAACCGCTGGCGCTGGTCTGCACCTCGCGCCACACTTCGCCGGTCTCACCGGACAAGGTGACGCCGAAGCCGGCGACCTGGCGGCGCAGCGCGAGACTGCCGTCGCGGGTCGCCGAGAAGCCCGGACCGCCGGCGGTATCGCGGGCGATCAGGAAAGCGCCGGCCTCGGCCCCCGACAGGCGCCGCTCCATGGCCTTGGCGCCTTCGGCAAAGCCGATCGCGACCGCGGTCTTCGAGTCGACCCGGGCCACGGCCGAGCCGGCAATCAGCCGCGCCTTGCGCGCGTCGTCGGGGCCGATGCCCAGCTTCTCGACCGCGAAGCCGCCGGCAATCTCGGGCCGGCGAGCGATGGTGACGCCGACGCTGACCTTGCCCGCGGTGATGCTTCCCGAGTGCATGTTGCCCTGCAGCGACTGCGCCAGCGGCCGGCTCTGCTCGGCCTTGCGCAGGGTGCGCGCCAAATCAAGCACGAACGCACGGTCGTAGCCGTCGAGGATGATCACCCCGGCTCCGCCCCTGGCGGCGTCGCCGGCCGATTCGGGCAGATCACCGTTGCTGGTGGTGCTGACCGGGGTCTGGGACCCGGCGACCGACGTGGTGCCGATCGGCTGGAAGGCCCTGGTGATGTTGAGCCGCCCACGGCCGAAGATCGAGTCGGTCCCGGCCGCGCCGAGATCGTCCGCGCTCTTGAACAATATGTCGACGATCTGGGACCCGGTGAGATTCGGGAAGGCCTGAGCCAGCAGCGCCACGGCGCCGGTGATTACCGGCGCGGAAAAGCTGGTGCCGTTCCAAAGATAATGGGTGCCATTGTGATCGGGCGCGCGGTCGCGAAAGCCCTGCGCGGTCAGATAATATGCGGCGCCGTTGCCGGCGCGGTTGGAGAAGTTCGAGATCTGGCTGACGTCGATGCCGCCGGTGGCGCCCGCCACGCCCACCGACCCGGCGATGATGATGTGGCCGGGGAAGCGCTGCGCGGGCACCAGCGCGAAGTCGTTGGGGTTGGCGCCTTCGGGCTTTTCGCCGTCGTTGCCGGCCGAAATCACCAGCACCACGCCGCGGCTGACGGCGTTGTGGATCGAGGCCAGCAAGGTTGAGCCGGGGGCACTGCCGCCGAGCGAGAGGTTGATGACCCGAGCGCCGGCGCTGACGGCGACGTCGATGCCCCTGGCAATGGCGCTGTCACCGAACTTGCAGCCGGCGTCCTTCGCCGTGTCGGCGCAGGTGCCCGGCGAATCGGCGCGCAGGCTGATGATGGTAGAGTCAAAGGCCACGCCAAGCGTGCCGACGCCGTCACGCGCGGCGGCCGCCACCGAGGTCACGGCCGTGCCGTGGCCGCCCTCGTCGCTGACGCCGCGGCTGCCCGCGACGTCGCGGCTTGCCGGGTCGATGCGCCCTGCGAACTCGGGCAGGTTGGGATTGATGCCGCTGTCGACAACGCCGATCTTGATGCCCTTGCCG
>DATLFV010000123.1:0-21475 GCA_035540875.1 Sphingomicrobium sp.
CGCGTATATCGAACGTCTTCAGCCGCTCGACGGTCCGCACCACGGTGCGGACGTCGAGACCCGACAGGAACACGACGCCGAGCGCGGCGTGGACCAGCAGGACGCCGACCAGGGCCTTGCCCTTGTCAGCCGTTCCGCCGGTTCCGCGATACGTTCCCATGCTGCCGTTTCCCGGGTCAGGAACGCGCGCGCCGCGCGAAAGTTTGCCTGGGATTCAGCCGTCCCCCGCAGTCGCGACCTCGACGGACGGGATGCTGAGCAGGCACAGCAGTCCCTCGGGGCGCCATTCCAAGCTCACGCGGCCGCGCAGCTGGCGCTCGACGCTAGCCCGGATAATGCTGGAGCCGAAACCGACCTTTTCCGGCGCGCGCACTACCGGGCCGCCGCTTTCGCTCCACAGGATCTCGACCACGCCTTTGCCGTCGCTCGCGGCGCGCCGCCACTCGATGCGAAGCCGGCCCTTGTCATCGGAAAGCGCGCCATATTTCGCGGCGTTGGTGGCAAGCTCGTGCAGGACCAGGGCGAGCGACTGGGCGGCGGCAGGGCGGAGCGTGATCGTCGGCCCCTCGGACTGCGTGCGCCCCGAGCCGGCCGAGCCGAACGGCGCCAGTTCCTCCTCGACAAGCCGGCCGAGATCGACTCCGTCCCAGCGCGCGTCGGACAGCAGGCTGTGGGCACGGGCCAGCGCCTGGATACGGCCGATGACGCTGGCCTTGAGCTCGGGACCGTCGTCACCCGGGGTCAACTGCACGATCGACTGGACCACCGCGAGAAGGTTCTTGGCGCGATGATCGACCTCGCGGGCCAGCAGGGTCTCGCGATCCTCGGCCGCCTTGCGCTCGCTGATTTCGACCACCCAGCCGCCGACCAGCTGCACCGAGCCCCCCTCGTCCTTGATCGGGTAGAAACCCGACAGGAAATGGCGGATTCTGCCGGGCTCCGCCGGTGACCGGCCGCTGACCTCGAGATTGCTGACCGCTTCCCCCGTCGCGAATACGCGGTCGATGATCGGCTCGACCGTCGGCGACCCGTTCCCCAGGACCTCACGGATTGTTCGCCCGATATGCTCCTCCGGCGGGATGCCGTTCACCCGGGCAAGCTCCCGGTTGATGCGGACGTAGCGATAGTCGCGGCTGACCAGAGCCAAGCCGATCGGGGCGCTGTCGTAGAGCGTTTCCAGCTCGGTCGTGCGCTGCTGCAGCGCCTGCTGCGCCAGTTGCAGCGATTCCACGTCGGTGTTGGTGCCGAACCAGCGAACGATGGTTCCGCCACCGTCGCGGATCGGCACGACCCGCGTCAGGAAGGGGCGGAACTTGCCGTCTGCTCCCTTCAGCGGAAAGGTCATCTCCAGCGCGGTGCCGGTAGCCAGAGCATTCCGCCAGCGCTTGACCACGCTGGGCAGCACCTCGGGATCGTGGACGGATTCCCAGCCCCAGCCTTCCTGGGTCTCGATCGACGTGCCGGTATATTCGTACCAGCGGCGGTTGTACCAATAGATGTGACCGTCGGCCCGCGCCATCCAGCACAAAGTCGGGATGTTGTTGGCGAGTGTCTCGAACTCGGCGGCCGCCTCCGCCTGGGTCAGGTCGCGAACCGCCTCCGGGGCGCTGTCCCCCATGCCGGGCGAATCGGCTCGATTGTCACCCCGCGCTGTCACGCTCGTGGCCTAGCATCTTCGCAGGAGCAGGCAATCACCGCCCCTCGGCGGTAGTGGGCGACTATTCCGGGTTGCGGCTCAGCCATTCCTCCAGCCACTTGATCGTATAGTCGCCGGCCATGAATTCCTCGTCGCGCACGATCCTCTGGTGAAGCGGGATGGTGGTCTTCATCCCCTCGACGACGAATTCCTCGAGCGCCCGGCGAAGCCGCATGATGCATCGCTCGCGAGTCGTGCCGTACACGATCAACTTGCCGATCATGCTGTCGTAGTAGGGCGGCACGCGATAGCCGGTGTAGAGCCCGCTATCGACCCGCACGTGCATGCCGCCAGGCGCGACGTAGTTCTTCACCAGGCCCGGGGAGGGGGCGAAGGTCTCGGGATCCTCGGCGTTGATCCGGCACTCGATCGCATGGCCGTTCAGGCGAATGTCCTGCTGGCGGCACGACAGCCCTTCGCCGCTGGCCACCCGGATCTGCTCGCGCACCAGGTCCATGCCGCTGATCATCTCGGTCACCGGATGCTCCACCTGCAGCCGGGTGTTCATCTCGATGAAGTAGAACTCGCCGTTCTCGTACAGGAACTCGATGGTGCCGGCGCCGCGGTAGCCCATGTCGGCCATGGCCTTGCGCACCACCTCGCCCATCCGCTCGCGCTCTTCCGGGGTGATGACGGGCGAGGGGGCTTCCTCCAGCACCTTCTGGTGGCGGCGCTGGATCGAGCAGTCGCGCTCGCCAAGGTGGATCGCCTCGCCGCGGCCGTCGCCGAACACCTGGAACTCGATGTGCTTGGGGTCGCCGAGATATTTCTCCATGTAGACGGTGTCGTCGCCGAACGCCGACCGCGCCTCCGAGGCCGCCTGGCTCATCAGGCTTTCGAGCTGCTCTTCGGACGGCACCACCTTCATGCCGCGCCCGCCGCCGCCCGAAGCTGCCTTGATGAGCACCGGGTAGCCGATCTCGCGCGCGAGGCTCTGAGCCTCCGCCACGCTTTCGAGCGGACCTGGCGAGCCCGGGACCAGCGGCAGGCCGAGCTTGGCCGCCGTGCGCTTGGCCTCGATCTTGTCGCCCATGATCCGGATATGCTCGGGCTTGGGCCCGACCCAGACGATGTTGTGGAGCTCGACGATCTCGGCGAACTGGGCGTTCTCGGACAGGAATCCGTAGCCTGGGTGGATGGCGTCGGCGTGCACCACCTCCGCGGCCGAGATGATGTTGGGGATGTTGAGGTAGGAATCGGTCGCCGCCGGCGGTCCGATGCACACCGTCTCGTCGGCGAGGCGGACGTGCATCGCGTCGGCATCGGCGGTGGAATGCACCGCGACGGTCTTGATGCCCATCTCGTGACACGCGCGGTGGATGCGTAGCGCGATCTCGCCCCGGTTGGCGATCAGCAGCTTCTTGATCATCGCAGTGCTAGCCGATGATCACGAGCGGCTGATCGAACTCGACCGGCTGGGCATCAGCGACGAGGATCTTCTTGACCAGGCCGCCGCTCGGCGCCGTGATCGGGTTCATCACCTTCATCGCCTCGATGATCAGCAAGGTGTCGCCGCTCTTGACCGCGTCGCCCACGGCCACGAACGGCTTGGCGCCGGGTTCCGGCGAGAGGAAGGCGGTGCCGACCATCGGCGACTTGACGGTCTCCCCGCTGAATTCGTCTGCCGCGGCCGCGGCTCCGCTCGGTGCGAGGGCCGGAGGGCTGGCAGCGGCGGCGGGCGCGGCGCTGGCGGCGGGGGCCACGGCCGGGGCGGCGGCGAAGACCGGCGCCGGGTCGCGGCTGACCTTGATCTTGCGGTCGCCGTCCTCGACCTCGATCTCGGTGAGGTCGTTCGACGTCAGCAGTTCGGCAAGCTCGCGCACCAGCGCCGGATCAATCCGCATCGAATCCTCTTTGGCCCGGCCATTGGATCGTTCGGCCATCGCCTCTCCCCTTTTTCTCGGCCCCAAGGCCTTTCGCGGCTCCCTTGCAGAGGTGCGCCGTCGCGTCCAGTGGGAGCGCACCGGCTGCCGCTGCCGGCCATGGGCTCATGTGAATTGCGCGATGCGCTGGAGCTTCCTATCTCGCGCTTGTCAATGAGTGTCGACGGCTCCCTTTCCATCCGCGTCAACGGCGAGCACCGGCGCGTGCCCGGCGGCACCAGCCTGACGGAGATGATCAACCAGCTCGGGCTCGACCCGCTGCGGGTCGCGGTCGAGCGCAATCTGCAGGTGGTGCCTCGCTCGAAAATGGCCGAGGTGGATGTCGAGGACGGCGACGATTATGAGATCGTCCATTTCGTGGGAGGCGGCTGAGTGACCGCGCATCGAGCCATGAGCAGCGACAGCTGGACGGTCGCCGGCCGGACCTTCACGTCCCGCCTGATCGTCGGCACCGGCAAGTACAAGAGCTTCGAGGAAAATGCGGCGGCCGTCGAGGCATCGGGCGCGGAGATCGTCACAGTCGCGGTGCGGCGGGTCAACGTGTCCGACCCGACCCAGCCGCGGCTGACCGACTTCATCGATCCCAAACGCGTGGCGTATCTGCCCAATACCGCCGGCTGCTTCACGGCGGAGGATGCGATCCGCACCCTGCGGCTGGCGCGCGAGGCGGGCGGCTGGAACCTCGTCAAGCTCGAGGTGCTGGGCGAGGCCAAGACGCTCTATCCGAACATGGTCGAGACCATCCGCGCGACCGAGGTGCTCGCCAAGGAGGGTTTCGAGCCGATGGTCTATTGCACCGACGACCCTATTGCCGCGAAGCAGCTCGAGGATGCGGGCGCGGTGGCGATCATGCCGCTTGGCGCCCCGATCGGCTCGGGGCTGGGACTGCAGAACCTGGTCACCATCCGGCTGATCGTCGAAGGGGCGAAAGTGCCGGTGCTGGTCGACGCGGGCGTCGGCACCGCGAGCGACGCGGCCGAGGCGATGGAGCTCGGCTGCGACGGCGTGCTGATGAACACCGCCATCGCCGAGGCCAAGGACCCGGTGCTGATGGCCCGGGCGATGAAGGCGGCCGTCGAGGCGGGGCGGCTCGCCTACCTGGCGGGGCGAATGCAGAAGCGGCGTTATGCCGATCCCAGCAGCCCGCTTGCCGGGCTGATCTAGCCAAAGCGCAGCCCGCTTGCCGGCTGATCTGACCAGCCGCGCTTTCCTGGCAGGCTTATCTGATCGCGGTCACCACGTGCGCCGACATCGGCGCAATGATCCGTCCGTCCTGCTCGAAGCGCCGCAGCGCCTCGGCCGCAGCCGCTGTCGCACGTTCGAGCGCCTGGGCGCCGCGCGGTTCGATCTCGGCGCGCAGCGGCGTGCCCTGGCACAGGCCGATGGCTGCGTCTCGCGCGCTGATCGGCTTGCTGTGCAGGGTCACGGTTTCGAACTCGATTTCCGAGAAATCGGCGGCGCGCAGGTCCGCCTCGATTTGTTCGGGAGCGCCGTAGCCGAACGGAGTGCGAGCCAGGAAAGCAGGCGGATCGTCCGGGAACAGTGAAGTGACGGCCTGGTGCACCGCATGCGGGACCGGGTTGCGGTCGAGCGCATCCCACAGGACGAGCAGATAGCGGCCGTCGTCGCGAAGCACGCGCCGCGCCTCGGCATTGCCGCGCACCCGGTCGGAATAGAACATCACGCCGAACTGGCAGACGACGAGGTCGAACATCTCGTCGACGAAGCGAAGCTCCTGGGCGTCCATCGCCTCGAAGCTGACCCTGTCGGAGCGGATGCGCTGCGCCGCGAGGTCGAGCATCGCCTGATTGAGGTCGGTCGCGACGATGTGGGCGTCCGGCAATCCGCGCTGCAGCGCTGCGGTCACGATGCCGGTGCCCGCCGCGGTTTCGAGCACCTGGCCGGGCGAGGACACGCGTGCCCGCCGTGCCACCTCCTCGGCGAACGGCTCGAACAGCAAGGGCCCGAGATAGCCGTCGTACAGCGCCGGTATGGACCCGGCGAAACCAGTGTCGGTCGCACTCATCGGAACGCCCCCCTTGCGTGCATGTTGGTGCCGCAAGGCGTCATGGTGACAGATTTCGCGTCACTCCGCGAGCGCATGGTTCGGCGGCAGATTGCGGCGCGCGGGCTTCGCGATCCGCTGCTGCTCGACGCCTTCCGCAGCGTGCCGCGCGAGATGTTCGTGCCTCCGGACGAGCAGGCGCGGGCCTACGAAGACCACCCGCTGCCGATCGGCGCCGGCCAGACCATCTCGCAGCCCTATATCGTCGCGCTGATGATCGCCGAGGCGGGCATCGGCAGCCGCGACCGCGTGCTCGAGGTCGGCGCCGGTTCGGGCTATGCCGCCGCCGTCATCGGCCGCATCGCCGCCGCCGTGGTCGCGATCGAGCGCCACCCGCAGCTGGCCCTCGAGGCGCGCGAGCGCCTGGCAAAGCTGGGCTTCGGGAACATCGAGATCGTCGAGGGGGACGGCAGCCGCGGCTGGCCCGCCGCAGCGCCGTTCGACATCATCCTTGCCGCCGCCAGTGGCAGCCACGTGCCGCCGCCCCTCATCGACCAGCTCGCGCCCGGCGGACGGCTGGTGATGCCGGTCGGCCGGCCCGGCGACGTCCAGCAACTCGTCCGGGTCACCAAAAGGCGCGACGGGCGGCTCGAGCATTCGGACCTCGGACCGGTGCGCTTCGTTCCGCTGATCGGAGAGGAGGGTTGGAGCGATGCTTGAGACCACGGAGCGGCTTCCCGATCTGATCGCGCGCCAGGCCGAGCCTTTGCCGGACATCGACGATCCGGCGTTCGCCGAGATGTTCGATCGGTTTGCCGCTGCGCGGGTCGTTCTGCTCGGCGAGGCGAGCCACGGCACAAGCGAATTCTACCGCGCCCGCGCGGCCATCTCCCGCCGGCTGATCGAGCGGCACGGCTTCACCATCGTCGCCGTCGAAGCCGACTGGCCCGACGCAGCGGCGATCGACCGCTATGTCCGCCATCGCGCTCCGCGCGCCGGCGAGGACGCTCCGTTCCAGCGCTTCCCGACCTGGATGTGGCGCAACACCGACATGGACGCCTTGGTGCGCTGGCTGCGGAGCCATAACCAGCGCCTGGCCTATGAGGCGATGGCCGGCTTCTACGGCCTCGACCTGTACAATCTGTCGGGCTCGATGCGCGCGGTGATCGACTTTCTCGAGCGCGAGGATCCCGAGGCGGCGAAGCTCGCGCGCCGGCGCTACGGCTGCCTCGACCCCTGGGCCGACAATCCCGCGCGCTACGGCGCCGTGGCGCTGAGCGAAGGCTATGCCCGCTGCGAGGTCGGAGTGCTGGAGATGATGCGCGAGCTGTCGACGCGCAACTTCAACTGCCTCTCCGAAGATTGCGACGAATGGCTCGACGCGGCCGCCAACGCCCGCCTCGTCGCCAATGCCGAGGCTTATTATCGGGTGATGTACCACGGCTCCGCCGACAGCTGGAATTTGCGCGACACGCACATGTTCGAGACGCTCTGCCAATTGCTCGATGCGAAGGGGCCGGACGCCAGGGCGGTGGTGTGGGCGCACAACAGCCATATCGGCAACGCTGCCTTCACCGACATGGGTCAGCGCCGGGAGGAGATCAACATCGGCCAGCTGGCCAAGGAAAGGTTCGGCGATGAGGCGCGGTTGATCGGCTTCGGCACGCACAGCGGCACCGTCGCCGCCGCCGACGACTGGGACGAGCCGATGCAGGTCAAGACCGTGCGCCCGTCGCTGCCGGAAAGCTACGAGCGGCTGTCGCACGACGCCGGCGTTCCCGCCTTCCTGCTCGACCTGCGCGAAGGCGAGGCCGATGCCGCCCTGACCCAGGCGCTGATGGAGCCGCGTCTCGAGCGCTTCATCGGCGTCATCTATCGCCCCGAGACCGAGCGCTGGAGCCACTATTCGCACGCCGTGCTGCCGCGGCAGTTCGACGGCTGGGTTTGGTTCGACCAGACACGGGCCGTGACGCCGCTGCCCGGCCCGCAGCGGCGTGGCGAGGACGAGACTTATCCGTTCGGCCTGTAGCGCTTAAAACCGCAGCCGATTCCTGCTACTGCAATGGCTCCGCTGGCGACGACGACAGGAGGTGCCGGTGACCGACGTGAAGTGGGTGATTCGGGGACGCGAGTTCGTCCATTGCAACTGCGCCTATGGCTGCCCCTGCCAGTTCAACGCGCTGCCTACGCAGGGCCATTGCTGCGCGGTGGCGGCGATCGACATCGAGGAAGGGCGTCACGGCGACACCGACCTCAGCGGGCTCAGGATCGCTGCCATCCTTTCCTGGCCCGGACCCATCCACGAAGGACGCGGCCAGGTCGTGCCGATCGTCGACGAGCGCGCGGACGAGCGCCAGCGCGAGGCGCTGCTGCGCATCATGAGCGGTCTCGACACGCTTCCCGGCGCGACTTTCCTCCAGGTCTTCTCGACCACCTACGAGACGGTGCACGACCCCGTGTTCGCGCCGATCGACCTCGAGCTCGACGTTGCCGGCCGCACCGCGCGGCTCAGCGTCCCGGGCGTGATCGACGCGCGCGCCGAGCCGATCCGCAACCCGGTGTCGGGGGAAGAGCATCGCGCCCGGATCAACCTGCCGCAGGGCTTCGAATATGACACGTGCGAGGTCGGCCGCGGCTGGGCCAGCACGCAAGGCGCGATTGCTATCGAGCTGGCCGACAGCCACGCCCAGTTCGCACCCCTGCACATGACGGAGAGCGGCGTCGTTCACTAAGAGGGCGCCGCCGCCGCCACTGCGGCTCCATCGCCTGCTTTCGCACCACGTGCTGATCGCCGGCACGGCGGTCGCGGCCGCGGCCATGCTTGCCTGGTTGTGGCTGGTCCGGATGGATTCGGCCATGTCAGGCATGGACGGCATGGCCGGGCACGTGATGCCGGTCGCGCCCTGGTCGGCCGATTATCTGATTCCGGCTTTCATCATGTGGACGTTGATGATGGTCGCGATGATGCTGCCGTCGGCCGCACCGATGATCCTGCTCCACGCGCGAATCGACCGGTCTGCACGGCCGCGCCAGCGCCTGCTGCACAGCCTGCTTTTCGTGCTTGCTTACCTGGTCGTCTGGACCGGCTTTTCGATTGCCGCCGCTTTGGCCCAGTCGGCGCTGATTGCTGCCGGCCTGGTGTCCGCCACCAGCCTTGCGCTCGGCGACGGCGCCCTCGCCGCCGGGCTGCTGCTCGCCGCCGCCGCTTATCAGCTGAGCCGCGCCAAGGCCGCCTGCCTCGACCAGTGCCGGTCGCCGATCCACTTCGTGATGCGGTATATGCGGCCCGGCGCCGGCGGCGCCCTTCGGCTCGGCCTCGCCCACGGCTTCTACTGTCTGGGCTGCTGCTGGGGCCTGATGCTGCTTTTGTTCGTCGGCGGGGTGATGAATCTCGCCTGGATCGCCGTGCTCGCCGCCGTGGTGTTCATCGAGAAGGCCGCGCCGCCCTCGTGGCACGCCAGCCGCTGGATCGCGGCGGCGCTGGTCGCGGGGGCAATCGGCATCTTGCTCCTCTGAGGAGCTTCAGCCGCGCTCACGCAGCTTGCTGATCGTGGTCTGGTTGCTGATCTGCTCGACGTCGGTCTTGCAGTGGATCAGGCGGATTCCTCTCTGCGCGAGCGCCTGCTCCAGCGCGGGGGCGAACTGCTCGGTGTCCTCAACCGTCTCGGCCCAGCCGCCGTAGGCCCTGGCGAGTGCCGCAAAGTCGGGATTGTTGAGCGCGGTGCCCGACACACGCTCCGGGTAATCGCGCTCCTGGTGCATGCGGATGGTGCCGTAGCTGCCATTGTCGACGAGGATGACCAGCAGGTCCGCGCCATGCTGCGCGGCGGTCGCCAGCTCCTGCCCGTTCATCAGGAAGTCGCCGTCGCCGGCGACACAGACCACCGGCCGGTCCCTGAAGCGCAGCGCCGCGGCGACCGCGGCGGGCAGGCCGTAGCCCATGCTGCCGCTGGTCGGTGCCAGTTGCGTCGGCGCCGGGCCGTAGCGCCAGTAGCGGTGCCACCAGCCCGAGAAATTGCCGGCGCCGTTGCAGATGATGGTGTTGGCGGGAAGGCGCTCGCGCATCGTCTTCACGCACGGACCCAGGTCCAGCGCCACGCCGTCACGCGGCTGCGGCTCACTCCACTCCAGCCACTCGCGGTGCGCTTCCTCGCCGGCCGAAAAGCGCACCAGCTCCGGGTCGTGCCAGTCGGCGACCATCTCCGCGAACTCGCCCATGTCGGCGCAGATCGGCAGGTCGGCGTGATAGACGCGGCCGAGCTCATTGGGGTCGGGGTGGACGTGGACCAGGGTCTGGCCCGGGTGATCAGGGGTGATCAGCTTATAGCCATCGGTGGTGCTCTCGCCGAGCCGCGCGCCGACGGCGATGATCAGGTCGGCGTCGCGGATGCGCTGCGTCAGCTTGGGGCTGGGGCCATAGCCGAGCTGGCCGGCATAGACGCCGCACTTGTTGTCGATCGCGTCCTGGCGACGGAAGGCGGCGGCGACCGGGATGCCGTGGCGGTGCGCGAAAGTGGCGAAATGATGCGCGGCGCGCGGGCTCCAGTCGGCCCCGCCGACGATGGCGACCGGCGCGGCGGCTTCCTTGAGCAGCTCGAATAGGGCCTGGATGGCGCCGGGGTCGGGGGCTTCGGCGAGCGGCGGCACGCACGGCCGGTCCACCGTTTCCACTTCATCGCGAAGCATGTCCTCGGGGATCGCCAGCACCACCGGGCCCGGGCGTCCCGCCGTCGCCACGCGAAAAGCGCGCGCGACATATTCCGGGATGCGGCGGGCATCGTCGATCCGCGCCGCCCATTTGGCGATCGGTGCGAAGAAGGCCGGAAAATCGATCTCCTGGAACCCCTCGCGGTCGCGGTCGGCGCGGTCGAGGTCGCCGACGAACAGGATCATCGGCGTCGAATCCTGGAACGCCACATGGACCCCGGCGCTGGCATTGGTCGCGCCCGGGCCGCGAGTGACGAAGGCGATGCCGGGGCGGCCGGTCATCTTGCCGTCGGCGTCGGCCATGTAGGCGGCTCCGCCCTCCTGCCGGCAGACAACGAGGTCGATCTCCGGCGTGTCGTGGAGCGCGTCGAGCACGGCGAGGAAGCTCTCGCCCGGCACGGTGAAGATGCGGTCGCAGCCCTGGATGCGGAGTTGGTCGACGAGGATGCGGCCGCCGGTGCGTTTTGGCATGAGCGCGCCTTAGCTCGCAGCGCCCGCGATGTGGAGAGGCATCAAGTCTGTCGCGACGGTGTAACTTCCAGGGCCGGCGCGGCGAAGTGCATTGCAAGGAAAGGGATGTCTAACGCTGTGCTTCGAACCGATCGCGGCGTCTTTCCACGACTTCAACTGAGAGATGAATGGAGATCATCATGAAGATCCGCATTTTCACCGCAGCGGTGCTGCTGACTTCCGGCACCGGCGCTTATGCCGCCGCCCCCGGGGCCCTTTCGGACATCCTTGCCAGCTGCTGCTCGGCCATTGCGGCCTGCTGCGAGGCGGCGCTCGCCTGCTGCGGCTAAAGCGAAGCTGAAATGAGGAGGGCGCTCGCCAGCTGGTCGGGCGCCCTTCTTCGTTCAGGGCGGCTCGATCCCTCAGGCTCGCAGCCGTCTCACGGAAGCTGCAGCGCTCAGGCCTGGTGGATGGCCTTGACGACCTGGTAGGTCTCCAGCCCCTCCTTGCCGCCCTCGCTTCCGAAGCCTGAGTCCTTGACCCCTCCGAACGGGGCGTCGGCTGTAGAAATCGCGAAACTGTTGATGCCGACCATGCCGGCCTCGATCGCGTCGCCGAGCAGGTTGGCGCGGCGGCCGTTCTCGGTGAAGACGAAGGCGGCCAGGCCGTAGGGCAGCCGGTTGGCCTGCTCGATCGCCTCGTCCATGCTGGCGAACGGACGCGACACCGCAACCGGGCCGAACGGCTCGTTGTTCATGATCTCGGCCTCGAGCGGGACGTCGGCGAGCAGCGTCGGCTGGTAGAAATAGCCGCTTGTCCCCGGCTCGCCACCGGCGAGCACCTTGGCGCCCTTGGCCCGGGCGTCCTCGACGAGCCTGGCAATCGCCTCGGGCCGTCGCTGATTGGCGAGCGGCCCCATCTTGGTGTCCGCTTCCAGGCCGTCGCCGACCTTCACCTGCCGCGTCCGCTCGGCGAAGCCCTTCACGAACGCCTCGTAAATGCCCTGCTGGACGTAGAATCGGGTCGGCGACACACACACCTGGCCGGCGTTCCGGAACTTCTGCGGCACGACCATGTCGAGCGTCTTCTCGAGGTCGCAATCGTCGAAGATCAGCACCGGCGCATGGCCGCCGAGCTCCAGCGTCACGCGGGTCATGCTGTCGGCGGCCAGCTTCATCAGATGCTTGCCGACCGGGACCGAGCCGGTGAAGCTCATCTTGCGGATGACGGGCGAGCCGATCAGCTTGCGGCTCACCATGTCGGGAACGCCGTGGACCAGCTGGAACACGCCCTTGGGGAGACCGGCATCGTCGAGGGCGCGGGCCAGCGCGCCGGTGCAGCCGGGGGTTTCCTCGGGCGGCTTGGAAATCACGGAGCAGCCGGCGGCGAGCGCCGCCGCGACCTTCTTGGCCAGCAGATAGATCGGGAAGTTCCACGGCGTGAACGTCGCGACAGGGCCGACGGGCTGGTGGAGCACGATGCTGCGCTGGCCGGTCGGGCGTACCAGCACCCGGCCATAGTCGCGCTTGGCCTCCTCGGCATACCAGTCGAACATCTGCGCGGAGCCCAGCACCTCGGCCTTGGCCTCGGCGAACGGCTTGCCCTGCTCCTGCGTCATCAGCCGGCCGATCTCGTCGGCACGCTCGCGCAGCAGCTTGGCCGCCTTGCGCAGGATGCTTCCGCGCTTCTCGACGTCGATCGCGCGCCACTGGGGGTAGGCGCGCTCGGCGGCGGCAAGCGCCTCGTCGAGGTCGGCTTCGCTGGCCAGCGGCAGCTCGGCGATGCCGCTGCCGGTGACCGGGTTGACGACCGTGAAATGGTCGCGGTCCTCGCCGGCGCGCCAGCTGCCGTCGATGAACAGTTTGAGGTCGGCTTCATATCCCATGGCTGAGGCCTCTACGCCCGCCTTGAACGCGCTTCAACGCCTCGCTAGGCGACGGGGCAAAGGAGATCGGAATGACCAAGCAGGAACTCGTCGAGCGGATGCAGCAGGGCCAGGCCTGGGTGCCCGGCAAGCGCGTCAAGATCGACTTCGGCGGCACCGAGGGCGCGATCATGCTCGACGGCGCGGCAAGCAAGGTCAGCGAGGAAGAAGGTGCGGCCGACACCACGGTCAAGGTCGGCTGGGACGACTGGCAGCAGCTCGCCGCGGGCCAGCTCGACGGCATGACCGCGTTCATGACCGGCAAGCTCAAGGTCGAGGGCGACATGTCGAACGCGATGCAGCTGCAGGGCGTGCTGGCGAAGCTTAAGTCATAGTCGTCGTTGCGGGGAGCGCAGCGACGCGGCAATCCAGCTGGACTGCTTCACTGCGCTCGCACTGACGACAAGGGAGAGGGAATGCAGAAGATCTACCCCAATGCGGAAGCGGCGCTCGATGGTTTGCTCCACGATGGCATGACCATCGCCGCCGGCGGGTTCGGGCTGTGCGGGATTCCCGAGCGGCTGATCGACGCGATCGTCGCCAGTGGGGTCAGGGACCTCACCATCGCCTCCAACAATGCCGGCATAGACAATGAAGGCCTCGGCAAGCTGCTGCGCACGCGGCAGGTGAAGAAGATGATCTCGTCCTACGTCGGCGAGAACAAGGAGTTCGAGCGGCAATTCCTGGCCGGCGAACTCGAGGTCGAGTTCACGCCGCAAGGCACGCTTGCCGAGCGGATGCGCGCGGGCGGGGCGGGGATCCCCGGCTTCTACACCAAGACCGGGGTCGGCACCCAGGTCGCCGAGGGCAAGGAAGTGAAGAGCTTCGACGGCGAGGATTATATCCTCGAACGCGGCATCCGCGCCGATCTGTCGATCATCAAGGGCTGGAAGGCGGACGAGGCAGGCAACCTCATGTTCCGCAAGACCGCCCGCAACTTCAACCTGCCGGCGGCGACGTGCGGCAAGGTCTGCGTCGCCGAGGTGGAGGAGATCGTGCCCGTTGGCAGCCTCGACGCCGACTGCATCCATCTGCCCTCGATCTACGTGAAGCGCATGATCCTGGGCGCGCCCTACGACAAGAAGATCGAATTCCGCACCGTGCGCGAAAGGGAGGCGGCGTGATGGCGACCCAGGTGGAAGCCAAGGGCTGGAATCGCAACCAGATGGCGGCGCGCGCCGCCAGGGAGCTGCGCGACGGCTTTTACGTCAACCTCGGCATTGGCATTCCGACGCTCGTCGCCAATCACATTCCGCCGGGGCTGACCGTCACGCTGCAGAGCGAGAACGGAATGCTCGGCATCGGGCCGTTCCCCTACGATGACGAGGTCGATCCCGACCTCATCAATGCCGGCAAGCAGACCATCAGCCAGCTGCCGTCCTCGTCTTTTTTCGACAGCGCGGCGAGCTTCGCGATGATCCGCGGCGGGCACATCGACCTGACCGTGCTCGGCGCGATGGAAGTCAGCGAAGGCGGCGACATCGCCAACTGGATGATCCCGGGCAAGATGATCAAGGGCATGGGCGGGGCGATGGACCTCGTCGCCGGGGTCAAGAAGATCATCGTCGTGATGGAGCACACGTCCAAGTCCGGTGACCCGAAGTTCATCCCGCAGTGCACGCTGCCGCTGACGGGCAAGAACGTCGTCGACATGATCATCACCGACCTCGCTGTCTTCCAGCGGCCGGACCACGACAGCCCGTTCAGCCTGATCGAGCTGGCGCCAGGCGTGACGGCAGACGAGGTGCGGCAAAAGACGACGGCGCAGTACGTCGAAGCGCTGGCATGAGCCGCTACACGCGCCTGCTGCTGTGGGTCGCGCTGGTTGCATTGCTTGCCTACACGGCAGGCAGGCTGGCCTATGGCGGCGGAGTGTTGTTTGGCACCAACTAGAGCGGCCGTGGCAGCGCTGATGGCGCTGCTTGCCGCCTGCGGCGCGGAGCCGCCGGTGGCGATCGACGGCTCGTCGCCCGAAGCCTTCGCCCGCAGCGCCGCCGCGGCGCGGCGCCAGCTGCCCGACGCCGACCGCATCCTGTTTGACGAGGCGCTGCGGACGGTCGGCGGCCGGCGACACGCGGCGCGCGACGTCGAGGCGCTGGCGCGCCTGACCTTCGACGGCATGACCGCCGAGGAGATTGTCGCCGACCAGCGCGTGCGCGGCCGCCCCATGGCGCACAGTCCGCGATGAAGGCGCTGCTGTCCGACGCCCCGGGCGGTCCCGAAACGCTTCGGCTGGTGGAACTTCCCGATCCTGAGGCGGGGCCGGGCGAACTGCTGGTGCGGGTGCGCGCCGCGGCGATCAATTATCCCGACGTGCTGATCATCGAAGACAAGTACCAGCTGCGCCCGCCGCGGCCGTTCGCGCCGGGCGGCGAGATTGCCGGCCAGGTCGAGACGGTGGGCGAGGGCGTGGCTGGCTGGTCGCCCGGCGACCGGCTGATCGCGGTGCCGGGCTTCGGCGGGCTTGCCGAGAAGATCGTCATCCCGGCTAAGGCGGCGATCCCGCTACCCGCCGAGCGCAGCTTCACCGAGGGCGCTGCGCTGCTGCTGACCTACGCCACCTCCATCCATGCCTTGCTCGACCGCGGCCGGCTGCAGTCCGGCCAGACGCTGCTGGTGCTCGGCGCCGCCGGCGGCGTCGGGCTCGCGGCGGTCGAGATCGGCAGGGCCGTCGGCGCGCGCGTCATTGCCGCGGTTTCGTCCGAGAGCAAGGCCAGGGCCGCACGCGACGCCGGCGCTGACGCAACGCTCGTCTATCCGGTGGGGCCCTTCGACAAGGACGGGCAAAAGGCGCTCAGCGCCCTGTTCAAGGACGCAGCCGGCCCCGCAGGCGCCGACGTCATCTACGATCCGGTGGGCGGCGACTATTCGGAAGCCGCCCTGCGCAGCATCGGCTGGGAAGGCCGACATCTCGTGGTCGGCTTCCCCGCCGGAATCCCAAGGCTGCCGCTCAACCTCATCTTGCTCAAGAGCTGCGACGTGTGCGGCGTATTCTGGGGTGCCTTTGCGGCGCGCGACCCGGCCGGCAATGCCGCTCACGTCGCGCAATTGTTCCGCTGGTGGCACGAGGGCCGCATCAGCCCCAGGATTAGCGCCACCTTCCCGCTCGAGCGCGGCGGCGAGGCGATCCGCGCACTCGCCGAGCGCCGCGCCATCGGCAAGCTGGTGGTGACGCTCGACTAGCGTGCCGCGTTGCGTCGGGACCCGCCGCGCCCTATCTGCGCGGGGAACAGCAAAGCCGAGAGAGCGACCCCATGACCACCTTCGACGACCGCGAACGCGCGTTCGAGACCAAGTTCGCCCGTGACGAGGAGATGCAGTTCCGCATCATCGCGCGCCGCAACCGGCTGCTCGGCGAGTGGGCGGCGCGGCAGATGGGCCTGTCGGACGCCGAGACCGAATCCTACGCCAAGGACGTGGTCCGCGCCGATTTCGAGGAGGCCGGGGACGAGGACGTGATCCGCAAGGTGCTCGGCGACCTCACGGCCGCCGGGGTCGACACCGACGATGGCCGGATCCGCGAGGCGCTCGGCCACAAGGAGGTTGAGGCGCGGCGCCAGATCATCGAGGCGACGAATCTCTGATGCCGATGGCAGCGGCCGACATCGAAGCCTTGATCCGCGCCGCGATCCCCGACGCGCAGGTGACCATTCGTGACCTGCGCGGCGACGGCGATCATTATGCGGCGCGGGTGGTCAGTGCCAGCTTCGCGGGGCTCAGCCGGGTGCGCCAGCACCAGGCCGTCTATGCCGCGCTCGGGGGCCGGATGGGGGGAGAATTGCATGCGCTGCAGCTGGAAACGGCAGCGCCATCGGGAGACCATCAGTGAGTGACGCCAACGCCCGCATCGACGAGATCGTCAAGTCCAACGACATCGTGCTGTTCATGAAGGGCACGGCCCTGTTCCCGCAATGCGGCTTCTCGAGCCGCGCGGTGGCGATCCTCGACCATCTCGGCGTGCCGTTCGAAACGGTCGACGTGCTCCAGGACCCCGAAATCCGACAGGGCATCAAGGGCTACAGTGACTGGCCGACCATCCCGCAGCTGTACGTGAAGGGCGAGTTCGTCGGCGGCTCCGACATCATGATGGAAATGTTCGAAAGCGGCGAGCTGCAGCAGTTGGTGGGGGCGGCCGCGCATTAGGTCCAGGTCGCGACAAAGAAAAAGGGACGGTGCGGAGACCAGAGAACCGCTGCACCGTCCCTTCTCTTTGGCGTGGAACCAAGTGGACCACCTAATAATAGCAATGAGCGTGCCAATTCGTAAAAGCGGCGGAATACCGCAGTTTTTCCGGAAGAGTGGTGGGGGGCTGGATGAGCAAGCGTAAAATCTTCCGACACTTCAGCGCGGATGCGGCAGGTGGCACTTTGCTGCTGCTGCCGAGTTGATGCTCCCATGAGCCGCGATGATCCGCACTGGGGCGAAAGCCGGCCGAGGCTGTACTGCGACCTGACCCAGAGCTGGTCGGAAGTCGGCGGCGGCGTGCGCACCTATCTGCTGCACAAGCGCGGCCATATCCTTGCTTCCACCCCGCACCGCCACCTGATGATCATCCCGGGACCGCGCGACGAGGTGATAGAGGACGGCCGGGCGATCACCGTCACCATCCGTTCGCCGCGTGTACCGGCAAGCCCCAACTATCGGCTGCTGCTGCGCAACGGGGCGGTCAAGGCGGCGCTCGAGCGCTTCCGGCCCGACGTTATCGAGTGCCAGGACGCCTACAACCTCCCATGGGCAGCGCTGAGCCACCGCAAGCGTCATCCGCACACCGCCCTTGTCGCGGCCTACATGACCGATTTCCCCACCACTTATGTCGAAAGGCCGATTGCCAAGCTGCTGGGCGCGGCCGCCGGGGCCGCCGCCAGCCGTCTCGGCTATGCCTATTGCGCCAATCTCTACCAGCGCTTCGACCGCGTCTATGCGCTCAGCGAGAATGGCGGCGCAGCCAGGCTGCGAAGCCTCGGCGTCCACCACGTCGACATTGCACCGTTGGGCGTGGAGCTGGGGGACTTCGGGCCCTCGCGGCGTGATCCGCAACTGCGTCGCGAGCTTGGTCTCCTCGACCACCAGCCGTTGCTGATTTACGTCGGCCGCTTCGACATCGAAAAGCGTCCTGACCTGGTGGTTGAGGCGTTCCGGCGCCTGCCACAGGAGCTCGGCGCGCGGCTGGTGCTGATCGGCGAGGGGCCGCTGCGCGAGCAGATTTCCGAGCTTGCCGACCCCCGCATACTGATGCCCGGCTATCTCAAGGACCGCGGCGAGCTGGCGCGCTGGCTCGCCAGTGCCGACATCTATGTTTCGGCGATGGCCAACGAGACGTTCGGCATCTCCATCGTCGAAGCGCAGGCTTCGGGCCTGCCCGTCGTCGGAGTCGCGGCCGGCGCGATGATCGATCGGGTCACGCCGGCGACCGGGAGGCTCGGACCGGTCGGCGACGCCGAAGCCATGGCTGCGAACATCCTCGAGGTTTGGGGCGCCGACCGCCGCGCCATGGGCGAGGCAGCCGCCGCCATCGCCCGCCAGTTCAGCTGGGACCGAGGCATGGAAACTTTATTCGGCCAGGTCTACCCCGCTGCCATCGCCTGCCGCGCCGCACAGCTCGCTGCTCGCGCGGCGCCGCTTGGCCCGGCGGCGATCCGCGCCTAGTTCAAGCGCGGTTCACCGGGCTCCGGCGAGCCTGCCGGTCGGCCATGGAGGGGCTGGATGATCGCATTGTCTTTGTCGCTGGCGCTTGGGCTTGCGTTGCAGGCCCAGGTCGCGGCGCCGCCCCCTGTGGAGTCGGAGGTCAGCAGAGCCGAGGCCGAGGCGCTACTCGCCGGCTGCGCCGGGCGCCGGTTCGAAACCCCGGTCGAAACTGTGGTCGACGGCAAGGTTCGGCAATCCCGGTTCAAGCTCTGCGGCAAGGCCGGTCAGACCGACGCCGACTGGGCACGCACGCTCCAGGATGCGGGTCGCAACGTCGAGCAGTCGAGGATGCCCGCTGGAGTAAAGGACCAGATCATCAGCGCGCTTCAAGCCGAGCTTGCCAAGCTGCCGCAAGCCGCGCCCGCCGCGTCCGCTGCCCCGCTGCCCGCCCCGGTTCCGCCGCCGGCTGCGCGACCGGCGCTGGGTGCCGCCCCCGTTGCTGACCCGCCACGGCTCAGCTTCCGTTGCATGGCCGCGCGCGGCGGAGTCGCGGGCCCGTGCAGGGAGGTCGGAGCCGACAGCTTGCTTCTCGTCCATGCCGACGAGGAGCTGAAGGCGGGAAGCCGCCTGCGCTTCCTGCGCCGGGGCGACGTGCGTGGCGAGCTGGCGCTGGCGCCCATGGCGCGCGGCAAGTCGGTACGCGTGAAGCTGCCGGCGGCGCTGTGCGCAGGCGTCATCCGGAGCCAGGTCGAAATCCAGCTGCTCGGCACCCCGGGCGGAACCGTTGCGCGGACGGTGGGGCCGCTCGACCTGCGCTGCTAGCGCCTTTGCCAAGCGGCTGCCGGCCGTGGCACAGCCCGCGCGTGGACCCGCCCTACGGAATAGCCGAGCCGCTTGAGCCGGGCATTGCGCGCCTGCTGGCGCCCAACCCGTCGCCGTTCACCTTTACCGGCACCAACAGCTTCCTGGTCGGCACCCGCGCCCTGGCGGTGATCGATCCCGGGCCCGACAGCGACGAGCATGTCGAGGCTTTGCTCGCCGCGATCGCGGGGCGGCCGGTTACCGCCATCCTGTGCACCCATACCCACCGCGACCACAGTCCCGCGGCGCGGCCGCTGGCCGCCGCCACCGGCGCGGCGGTGGTCGGCTGTGCGGCGCTCGCGCTCGACGTCGTCGGCGCGCGGGCCGATGCCGGCTTCGACCCCGACTATGTGCCCGATCGGGTGCTTGCCGACGGCGAGGGGGTCGAGGTCGACGGCCGCCGCCTGACTGCCGTTGCGACGCCTGGCCATACGTCCAACCATCTGTGCTTCGCGGACGAGACCAGCGGCGCCTTGTTCACGGGCGACCATGTGATGGGCTGGTCGACCAGCGTGGTGATCCCGCCCGACGGCGACATGGCGGCCTACATGGCCAGCCTCGAAAAGCTGCGGACGCGCGAAGACCGCATCTATTTCCCGGCGCACGGGCCCGCCGTCACCAACCCGCGGCAGCTGGTGCGCGGCCTGATCGGCCACCGGCTGCAGCGTGAAAAGCAGATCCTGAGGCTGGTGAGGGAGCGGCCGAGCACGGTCCCGGAGATCGTCGCCGGGGCCTATCCCGGGCTCGACCCGCGGCTAATCGGCGGCGCCGGCGCTTCGGTGCTCGCGCATCTGCTGGACCTTGAGCGCCGCGCCGTCGTTGTCCGGGACGAGGACCGATGGAAACCCGCCGCCTGAACCGCCCGCTGATTGCAGGGCTCGTCGCCGCCGCGTTGCTGCTCGGGCTGCTGATCGGAGTCGCCGGCCGCCTCGGCAACGGCTTGTTCGGCAGCGGGCCCGATCCCAAGACGATCGCCACGTCCAGCCTGGAGGCGATGCGTGCCCAGAACCGGCTGATCGCCTTCGTCGCCCGCTACGTCTCGGTCACCAGCTCGCGCCAGAACCGGCTCGGCTTTTCCGCCGAGCGCACGCTGATCATGCCCGGCGACGTCCGCTACGAAGTCGATCTTTCGAAGCTGCAGGAGGAGGACGTGCGCTGGGACGCCGCCACGCGGACGCTCAACGTCCGCATTCCCGACATCGAGATTGCGGGGCCCGAGGTCGACCTCAACGCAGCGCGCGAATATGGCGAGGGCAAGCTGCTGACGACCATCTTCGGCGGCGAGGAGCGGCTCGACCAGGCCAATCGTGCCGCCGCCGTCGCCGACCTCAGGAAGCAGGCGCAGGGCGAAGTGCCGATGCGCCTCGCCCGCGACGCCGCTCGCCAGGCGATCGAACGCAGCTTCGCGCTTCCGCTCAAGGCGGCGGGCTTCGCCGATGCTCGGGTGGTCGCCCGCTTCGCCGCGGAAGAGGCGAGCCGCGACCCTTCCTATCTCGACCACTCGCTCTCATATAACGAGGCAATCACAGAAGGGCGCCGCCGCCGCGCCGCCGAGGGAAGCCGATGACCGTCCAGACCGCGAGCCTGAAGGGGCTCGACCTGCTCGCCGAAATCGATCGCCTGAAGCGCGAGCGCCATGCGGTGATCCTTGCGCATTACTACCAGAAGCCGGAAATCCAGGACCTTGCCGATTTCGTCGGCGACAGCCTCGATCTGTCGCGCAAGGCGGCGGAGACCGATGCTGAAGTGATCGCCTTTTGCGGCGTCCGCTTCATGGCCGAGACCGCCAAGATCCTCAGCCCGCAGAAGACGGTGATCCTGCCCGACATGGATGCCGGCTGCAGCCTCGAGGACAGCTGTCCGCCCGACCAGTTCGCCGCGTTCCGCGCCGCCCACCCGGACCATATCGCGCTCACCTACATCAATTGCTCGGCGGCGGTGAAGGCCTTGAGCGACATCATCGTCACCAGCTCCTCGGCGCAGGTGATCCTCGATCAGATCCCAAAGGACCAGAAGATCATCTTCGGCCCCGACCGGCACCTCGGCGGCTATCTCGCCCGCAAGATGGGGCGCGAGATGCTGCTTTGGCCGGGCGTCTGCATCGTCCACCAGGCGTTCAGCGAAACCGAGCTCCTGAAGCTCAAGGCCGAGCATCCCGGCGCGCCCGTCGCCGCTCATCCCGAATGCCCGCCGCACATCGTCGAGCACGCCGACCATGTCGGCTCGACCCGCTCGATCCTCGACTTCGCATTGAGCGCGCCCGCCAGCACCATTCTGGTCGCAACCGAGCCGCACATCATCCACCAGATGGAAAAAGCGGCGCC
>DATLFV010000124.1:0-7374 GCA_035540875.1 Sphingomicrobium sp.
TCACCTGCCCGCGCCTAGCCGCGCCCCGCGCGGCCGGTCAACGGCTCCCATGCGCTTTGCAGCCGCCGCTGCAGCGTCTAGGCGGCTGCCATGACCACGGATTCGCCTGCCGCCGCCATCTCGATGCCGCGCGCACTCTTCCTCTTCGCCATCTTCTACGGGGGCATGGTGTGCATCGCCGGCGTGCTCGGCAACAAGCAGGTGGCGCTCGGGCCCCTCGCGGTCGAGGCCGGCATCTTCGCCTTCCTGCTATTGGTCGTCACCTCGAGCGCGGTGGCCGAGCTCTACGGCCGCGCCACCGCCAACAAGCTGGTGCTGTTCGGCTTCATCCCGCTGCTCGTGTCCCTGTTCCTGACGCTGGTGGTGCTTGCCACGCCGGCCTCGGCCGAAATGACCGGCGACCGGCTCGCCGCCTTCGACACGATCATGAAGGCGACCCCGCGCATCTGGATCGGCGGCATCATCGCCTACGGCGTCTCGACCCTGCTCAACGTCCACATCTTCAGCCGCCTCAAGCGCGCCGGCGGCCGCCTGCTGTGGCTTCGCGCCGGCATCGCCAGCGTGCTCAGCCAGATCGTCGACACCTTGCTGTTCATCACCATCGCCTTTTACGGCGTGTTCCCGATCGGCGACCTGCTGCTCGGGCAGATGATCGCCAAGATCGTGCTGTCGGTGATCCTGGTCGCGCCCCTGGTCTACATCTTCGTGGGACTGGGCCGCCGCCTCGACCAGGCGCACGGCTGAACCCGGCCGAAGTTCCCGCGAACGGACGATTCCGGCCATCTGTGACCCTGCTGCAACAGCTGGCGGCTTCCCGTCGGCGGTGAATAGCTTGTAACAGCAATGTCTTGAACGACTCGTAGTCGGCACATCATCCCATCACCAAGTTCTTGTCCCTGGGGGGTTTTCTTTCCGTGAAAAAGCTCATCTTGCTGTGCACCACCGCCACCGCCGCAATGTCCGCGACCTCGGCCTACGCCCAGTCGACCGGCACCGTCGCCACCGAGGAAGAAACCACGACGATCGTCGTCACCGGCACCCGCCGCGCTGATGGCGTCGAGGGTGTCGGCGTGCCCGACACGACCAAGGCGAAGGCGGTGCTCACCCAGGAGCTGATCGAGAAGCAGTCCCCCGGCCAGACCATCCTCAACGCCATCAACCTGGTGCCCGGCGTCAACTTCACCCAGTCCGACCCGTACGGCAGCTCGGGCGGCAACATCCGCATCCGCGGCTTCGACGGCAACCGCATCAGCCTGACCTTCGACGGCGTGCCGCTCAACGACACCGGCAATTACGCGATCTTCTCCAACCAGCAGCTCGACCCGGAATTGATCGAGCAGGTCAACGTCGGCCTCGGCGTCACCGACGTCGATTCGCCCACCGCCTCGGCGGCCGGCGGCACCGTCAACTACCGCACCATGATCCCGCGCACGACCCGCGGCGGCCGCCTCAGCCTGTCGCAGGGCGACCATAACTTCACCCGCATCTTCGCCCAGGCGGAGAGCGGCGCGATCGGCAGCCTGGGCACCCGCGGCTGGGTTTCCGCCAGCATGGCGGAGAACGACAAGTTCAAGGGCCCGGGCGAGATCAACAAGCGCCAGTTCAACGCCCGGCTCTACCAGCCGATCGGCAGCGGCAACGACTTCGTGTCCGTCTCCGGCCACTACAACCGCAACCGCAACAATTTCTATCGCAACCCGTCGATCAACGACCTGCGCACGCTGCTCGGAGTCGGAGAGATCATCCCCACCGCTGAAGCCTCGGCCCGCAACCCGATCCGCGTCGGCTATTTCGGCGCCGGCGAGGAAATGCAGGCCTTCGCGTTCGAGAACAACGACGTGTGCGCAAGGCCCCGTCCAGGCCCGGGCGCGCAGGTCGAATCGACCACGCTGACCGGCACCACCGCCATCTGCACCAGCTATTTCAACGTCCGCATCAACCCGTCCAACACGGGCAACATCCGCGGCCAGTCGCGCTTCGGAATCACCGATGCGCTGACCCTGACGATCGACCCGAGCTTCCAGTACGTGCTCGCCAACGGCGGCGGCATCAGCGTGCTCAGCGAGAACAGCGCCCGCGCGCGCGGCGGCACGCCGAACGCGCCCGGCGTCGACTATAACGGCGACGGCGACTTCGCCGACCGCATCCAGTTCTACACGCCCAACAACACCAACACCCACCGCTACGGCCTGACCAGCTCGTTGATCTGGGACGTGTCCCAGCAGCACCGCGTGCGTGTCGCCTACACCTTCGATCGCGGCAGCCACCGCCAGACCGGCGAGTGGGGCTACATGGAAGACAATGGCAATCCCGAAAGCGTCTTCGGCGGCCGCAACGCGCGGCCGGTGCTGACCGCCGACGGCTTCCAGATCCAGCAGCGTGACCGCAAGTCGATCGCTTTGCTGAACCAGATTTCGGGCCAGTACATCGGCAGGTTTTTCGACAATAAGCTGAGGCTCGAGGCGGGCGTCCGCCGCCCCTTCTTCGAGCGCGACCTCGACCAGCGCTGCTACACCGAGGTGCGCGGCGCCGCGGGCTTTGCCTATTGCACCAGCGAACCGGTCTCCACGCTGCGCATCATCGGGCCCAACGATCCGGTCCCGACGACCGGCGCAACGCCTTATTACGCGCCGTTCCAGACCAGCTACAAGTTCGGCAAGCTGCTTCCGAACCTCGGCTTCACCTATCGCGTTGCCGGCCCGGTCAGCGTCTTCGGCAGCTATGCCCAGGGCTTCTCGGCGCCGCGCACCGACAACCTCTACCGCGCCCCGCGGGTCGAGGTCGATCCGGAGGAGACCGACGCCTTCGATCTCGGCGCCCGCTACACCAACAACAGGGTCCAGGCCCAGGCGACGCTGTGGAAGATCGACTATTCCAACCGCATCGTCAGCTCGTTCGATCCCGACCTCGGCATCTCGCTCGACCGCAACGTTGGCGTGGTGAAGAGCAAGGGCTTCGACGGCAGCATCGCCTTCCGCCCGCTGCGCGGCGTCTCGCTGCTGGCGCTTGCCAGCTACATCGACTCCAAGCTTCAGGATAATGTCCAGTTCGGCCGCGTGACCTTCAACCCGACGGCTCCGGTCACCGCTCCGCCGGTGGGCCTGATCTTCTGCGAAGGCGCTGCGCCCACCGCGGCGAACCCGTCGGTCACGACCTGCGTGCCGACGGCGGGCAAGATGGTGGCGGAAACGCCCAAGTGGCAGTTCGGCGGCCGCGGCACGGTCCAGCTCGGCCCGGTCGGGCTCGGTATTCAGGGCAAGCGTGTCGGCGCGCGGTTCGCGACGGACGCCAATGACGTGAAGTCCAAGGGCTACACTTTGGTCGACCTCGACGCGCGCGTCTCGGCCGAGCCGGTGGGCCTCAGGAACACCTATCTCCAGTTCAACGTCAGCAATGTCTTCGACACCTTCTACTTCGGCAACATCTCGACCCAGATCAACGCCTCTGGAAACCCGAGCTTTGCCGTCGGCTCGCCGCGCACCTTCATGGCGACGCTGAACTTCGGCCTCTAGGCCGGCCTCGTCTCGACCCACTTAGAAGGGACGCGCCGATCCACCCGGCGCGTCCCTTTTTCTTTGCGCCTGGCAATGGGTGGACAGCGGCATGGGCCTGCAATCATGCTGGCCGCGCGGGTAAGTCGTCGACCTTCGCGCGCCGGACGGTTAGGTGCGTCCGATGAGTCGGAGACTCGAGGATTGTGCCGCGGTTCATCCTGGCCGCTGGAGCGAGGCAGACCGCCTCGCCGCGCTTGAGCGATATGCGATCCTCGACACGCCGCTGGAGCCGTTGTTCGACGAGCTCGTCAATCTTGCTGCCGATGTCTGCGAAACGCCCATCGCAGTGGTCAACTTCATCGCCGACGAACGCCAGTGGTTCAAAGCCGAGAAGGGCATCGGTGCTCGCGAGCTGCCGCTGGACGTATCGATCTGCCGCCACGCAATTCTCCAGCCTGGTCTGTTCGTGGTGCCCGACCTTGCCCAGGACGAACGCTTCGCGAATAACCCGTTGGTGACGCAGGCCGGCGGACTAAGGTTCTACGCCGGCGCCCTGTTGGAGAGTCCTGACGGCTTTCCCTTGGGAACCTTGTGCGTGCTGGACACCAGGCCCCGGCCGGCGGGCCTCGGCGCACGCCAGGCCCGGGTCCTGACCGCTTTGGCGCAGCAGGCGATGTCCGAGCTCGAGCTCAGGCGAAACATCGCCGAGCGCGAGCTCGCCGAACGCGCGATGCGCGAGCACGCGCAGCGGGTGGAGCTCGCGCTGGATGCGGGCGCGATCATCGGCACATGGTTCTGGGACTTGCCGACGGACCAGTTCACCATCGATGAGCAGTTCGCTCGATCCTTCGGCATCGACAGCAGGCGCACCGGTGATCGCCTCAGCCTCGATCAGGTGATCGAGACGGTTCACCCCGATGACAAGGACGGTCTGGCAGCGGCCATCGAACAGGCGATCGCCCGTGGCGGTCCTTACGCGCACCAGTATCGGGTGCGGCGTGCCGACGGCAACTACTACTGGATCGAAGCCAATGGCCGCGTCCATCATTCCGAAGACGGAACCCCACTGTCTTTCCCCGGCGTGCTGCTTGATGTGGAGGAGCAGCGCTCGCTCCAGGCCGAGCGTGATCGCGCGAAACGACTGCTGGAAAGCTTCGTCGAAGCGGTGCCCGGCGTGGTCTATGCGAAGGACCGCCAGGGCCGAATGCTGGTGGCAAACCGCGGCACCACCGAACTCATTGGCAAGCCGCCAGAGATGTATCTGGGAAAGACGGACGCCGAGTTTCTCGATGATCCGGCACAGGCAAGGGCGGTGATGGAGAACGATCGCCGAATCATGGCGAGCGGCATCCCCGAGCAGCTCGAAGAGGAGGTCTGTCTGGCCGACGGCACGCCGGTCGTGTGGCTGTCGACCAAGGCGCCGCTGAAGGATGAAGCTGGACGAGTCATCGGCCTGATTGGCTCGTCAGTGGACATCACCGCGCGCCGGCGCGCCGAGGCGGCCCTGAGGGAGTTGAACGCGACTCTTGAACAGCGTGTCGCGGAACGCACCGCGGAACGCGACCGGACCTGGGCGCTCAGCCATGATTTGATGACCGCTGCGGGTTTCGATGGTCGCTTCAAGGCGGTGAACCCAGCCTGGTCCGCCGTGCTTGGATATGACAGCTCCGACCTGATCGACCAGCCCTTCATGGACTTGCTTCACCCGGACGATCTCGAGCCTGCTGCGGCCGTCGTAGCGAAGCTCAAGCAGGGGGAGCGCACAATCTCGTTCGAGGACCGGCTGCGCCACAAGGACGGCAGCTGGCGCTGGCTGTCGTGGACGGCAGTGCCCGAAGGCGACCTCTTCTATGCAGTTGGCCGGGACGTGACGGCGGAAAAGGCACGGCAGGCGGAGCTAGAGCAAGCGCATGAAGCGCTGCGCCAGTCGCAGAAGATGGAGGCGATGGGTCAGCTGACGGGGGGCGTGGCTCACGACTTCAACAACCTGCTGACACCCATCATCGGATCGCTCGACATGCTCCAGCGAACGCAGGTCGGCGGCGAACGCGAGCAACGGCTGATCGGCGGAGCATTGCAGTCGGCCGAACGGGCCAAGACGCTCGTCCACCGCCTGCTCGCCTTCGCCCGCCGGCAGCCGCTCCAGCCCACTGCGGTGGATATTCACGAGCTCCTGCGGGGCATGGCCGAGCTCATCGCCAGCACGTCCGGGCCCCGGGTCCATATCGTCGTCCACGCGCCGGATGATCTCAAGCCTGGCCGCGCTGACCCCCACCAGCTTGAAATGGCGATACTCAATCTTGCAGTGAACGCGCGCGACGCCATGCCGGATGGTGGAACGCTTACGCTGTCGGCAGCTGAAGAACGGGTAGATCCCGGCCACAGATCGCAGCTTCCTGCAGATGATTATCTATGCGTGTCGGTGACCGACACCGGCTCCGGCATGGACGAGGCAACGCTTCAGCGCGCGGTCGAGCCCTTCTTCTCGACGAAGGGTATCGGCAAGGGAACGGGGCTGGGGCTGTCCATGGTGCATGGTCTGGCCTCGCAACTCGGCGGTGCACTTTCACTGTCGAGCACGGTGGGCGTGGGGACGAAGGTGGAGCTGTGGCTGCCCGTCAGCAAGTCGCCCGCCGAGGTCCCGGCTTTCCAGCAGCCGGAAGACGTCCCGGCGAAAACCTCCGGCACGGTGCTGCTGGTGGACGACGAGGAGATCGTGCGGGCCAGCACGGCCGACATGCTGGCGGACCTCGGCTACCAGGTGATCCAGGCCATCTCGGCCGGCGAAGCGCTCAAGTTGTTCGAGAGCGGCGTTCACGCCGACTTCTTGCTCACCGATCATCTGATGCCCGGCATGACGGGCAGCGATCTTGCGTGCGAGGTGCGGAACCGCTGGCCGCGCCGTCGCGTCCTGCTGATCTCCGGTTTCGCTGAAGCCGAAGGTGTGGCTCCCGACCTGCCGCGCCTGACCAAACCGTTCCGACAGACGGAGCTGGCGGCGGCGCTGGCAAGCCTCGCCTGACTCCCGGCGGCGACTGTCGGCAACGGCGTCGAGCGCCGGTTGCGCTCTTCCAAAATAGGGATTCACCTGTCACCCTTGCGCGGTGGCGCGGTTTTGCAGCGGTGCAGCTCTCCTGGAGGCGCAGGCGGCCTAAAGTCACAACAATGGTCGCGTCCTACGGGACATCAGGGACCGTAAGCGCGCCGCTTGCGTCCTTCCTCCGCTCCTCGCAAGGACGAGCCGGAAAGGTGAAGCCATGAAGACCGCGCAGCTGCTCAATTTTGCCGCCGACCGCTGGGTGCCCGGCGACACCGGCAGCCTCGCCGAGATCGCGAGCGCCATCGACGGCTCGCCGGTCGCCCTGACCGGCTCGGGCGGGCTCGATTTCGGCGGCATGCTGCGCCACGCCCGCGAGGTCGGCGGGCCGGCGCTGCGCAAGCTCACCTTCCATGAGCGCGCCCGGATGATCAAGGCGCTGGGCCTGGCGATCATGGCCCGCAAGGAGGAGCTGTACGAGCTCAACTATCTGACCGGCTGCACGCGCAAGGACGGCTGGATCGACATCGAGGGCGGCGCCGGCACCCTCTTCTCCTTCTCCTCCAAGGGCCGCCGCGAGCTGCCCGACGCCCACGTCCTGCTCGACGGCCAGCTCGAGGGGCTGTCGAAGAACGGCAGCTTCATGGGCCAGCACGTCTTCACGCCGCTGCAGGGCGCCGCGGTGCACATCAACGCCTTCAACTTCCCGGTCTGGGGGATGCTCGAGAAACTGGCGCCGACCCTGCTCGCCGGCGTCCCCTCGATCGTCAAGCCGGCGTCCGCGACCGCCTATCTCGCCGAGGCGGCGTTCCGGATCATGATCGAATCGGGTGTTCTGCCGCC
>DATLFV010000125.1:0-22860 GCA_035540875.1 Sphingomicrobium sp.
CAGGACCCGCTCCCGCAAGGTGGCGTCTATGTGCTCGAGCTGTCGAGCTACCAGATTGACCTGACGCAAAGCCTCGACTGCGATGTCGCGGTGCTGCTCAACATCACGCCCGATCATCTCGACAGGTATGAGAGCTTCGAGGCTTATGCAGCGTCGAAGGCTCGATTGTTCGAGATGCAGTCACCCGAGAACTTCCACCTGATCAATCCAGTTTGCCCGAACAACAAGCGCATTTCTGTTCAAGAGTATGAGCGCAGGCACCAACATGCGGGCTGGTTCCCGCTTGAGGTTAGTTCGTCCGACTGGCCGGCGCTGCAGGGTCCGCACAACGTCCAGAATGCAGCTGCGGCTATCGCCGTCGTACGTGCATTGGGGTTGGTAGATCTTAGTCATGACGGAGCTGTTGACGAAGGCCTGCGTACCTTTCCCGGTCTCCCGCACCGCATGGAGCGGGTGCGCGAGAAGGGCGGCGTGCTGTTCGTCAACGACAGCAAGGCGACCAACCCGACCGCGACTGCGCCGGCGCTGGCCGCGTTCGAGAGCATCCGCTGGATCTGCGGCGGGCAGGCCAAGAGCGACAATCTCGACGAGTGCGTGGCCCATTTCAGCCATGTCCGCTCGGCCTACACGATCGGCGAGGCGGCGGAGCTGTTCGAGCGGCTGCTCGCCCCGCACATGCCCGTGAAAAACTGTGGAAAACTGGACGCCGCGGTGCGGGAAGCGGCTGCGGATGCTGAGGCCGGTGATACGGTGCTGCTGTCGCCGGCCTGCGCTTCGTTCGACCAGTTCCGGGATTTCGAGGCGCGGGGGGACCAGTTCCGCGCGTTGGTGGGGGCGCTGTCATGAGCATCACGCGAAGCATCAAGGCCAAGGCGGCCTGGGCCGACCCGAGCCGCTACGGCCGCTCCGACCGCTCGGCGGCGGGCCGCTGGTTCTGGGAGATCGACCGCGTGCTCCTGCTTCTGGTGTCGGTGCTGATCGGCATCGGCCTGATCGCGGTCGCCGCGGCGTCGCCGGCCGCGGCCGAGCGTTATTCGGGCGGCTCGGTGCAATTCTCCGGCCTGCATTATTTCTGGCGGCAACTGGTGTGGATCGCGATCGGCATTCCGGTGATGGTCGGGATCTCGATGCTGTCGCGTGAGCGCGCGCGGCGCCTGTCTTTGTTCGGCGCCGCCTTCTTCACGGTGCTGCTGGTCTTCGTGCCCGTCATCGGCCCCGAGGTGAACGGCGCCCGGCGCTGGGTCAGCTTCGGTTTCGGCCAGGTGCAGCCGTCCGAGTTCCTCAAACCCTTCTTCGTCGTCGCCATGGCCTGGCTGCTCAGCCTGCGCGAGAGCGACAAAAGCCTGCCGGTGTTCCCCTTGTCGGCGGCGCTGACCGGCTTCGTCGCCTTCCTGCTGATGCAGCAGCCCGATTTCGGGTCGACCATCATCTTCGGCTGCGTGTGGATCGCGATGCTGGCGCTCGCCGGCATCCCCTTGCGGATGCTGGGACTGCTCGGGGTGGCGGGGGTTGTCGGGATCGTCCTCGCCTACTTCTTCTATCCGGTTGCGACGACCCGCATTGACGGCTTCCTGTTCGGCGAAGGCGACAACTTCCAGGTCGAGAACGCGATGCGGACGCTGACCGCGGGCGGCCTGCTCGGCATGGGCCCGGGCGGCGGCACCCGCAAGTTCGGCCTGCCCGAGCCGCATACCGACTACATCTTTTCGGTGATCGGCGAGGAATTCGGGCTGATCGCCTGCCTGGCGATCGCCTGCCTTTATCTCGCGATTGTCGTCCGGGTGCTGGTCAAGCTGCTCGACGAGGAGAACAGCTTCGCGCTTCTGGCCGCGGCGGGCCTCACCATCACCTTCGGGCTGCAGGCGCTGATCAACATGGCGGTCAACGTCCAGATCGCTCCGTCGAAGGGCATGACCCTGCCGTTCATCTCCTATGGCGGAAGCTCGATGCTGGCGCTTTCGATCGGCATGGGTTTGCTGCTCGCATTCACTCGCCGGAACCCGTATCTGACGCGCTCGCCCTATGTCGTGAAATGGAGCGGGGAGTCCCTGTTGCACCCGAAGCGCGCATGAATTTCACCCTCGCCGCGGGCGGGACCGGCGGGCACATGGTCCCGGCCCACGCGCTCGCCGCGGAGCTGAGGGCGCGCGGGCACGGCGTGATGCTGATCACCGACGAGCGCGGCGCCCGTTTCCCCGGCCTGTTCGACAAGGTGCCGGTGCACATCCTGCCGGCGGGGCGGCTCGGCGGCGGGCCGCTCGCCTGGATCAAGGCGGCGCGCGCGGTGATGGCCGGACGCAGCCAGGCCAAGCGCCTGTACCGCGATCATCCGCCGCAGGCGGTGGTCGGGTTCGGCGGCTATCCGGCGTTCCCGGCGCTGCTGGCGGCGAGCGCGCGCGGCATTCCCACGGTGCTGCACGAGCAGAATGCGGTGCTCGGCCGGGTCAACCGGCTGCTCGCGGGCGAGGCCGTGGCGATCGCCACCGCCTATGACCGGATCGAGCGGCTGAAGAGCGGACACCAAGGCAAGGTCGTGCTGGTCGGCAATCCGGTGCGCGAGGAGGTGGCGCGGCTTGGCGAGATGCCGTTTCCCGAATTCGACGAGGTTGCGCCGCTCAAGATATTGATCACCGGCGGCAGCCAGGGCGCCGCGGTGCTCGGCAGGGTCGTCCCGGAAGGGCTCGGGCTGCTCGAGCCCTCGCTTCGCCGCCGGCTGCAGGTGGTCCAGCAATGCCGGCCCGACGACATCGAGCGGGTGCGCTCGCGCTTCGCCGAGCTCGGCATCCCGGCCGAGCTTTCGACCTACATCGAGGACATGCCCGCCAAGCTAGCCGACGCGCACCTGGTGGTCGGCCGCGCCGGCGCCTCGAGCATCGCCGAGCTCACCGCCGCCGGGCGGCCGGCGATCCTGATCCCCTATGCCGCTGCGACCGACGACCACCAGACCGCCAACGCCCGCGAAATGGTCAAGGCCGGCGGCGCCCGGTCGATCCCGCAGGACCAGTTCACTCCTGAGGTGCTGGCGCGCCAGATCGAGGCCATGGCCGCCGATCCCGTCGCGCTCGCCAATGCAGCCTCGCGGGCGCTTTCGGTCGGGCGACCTCACGCCGCGAGCGCGCTTGCCGACCTGGTCGAGCGGGTTGGCAATGGGGTGGCGCCGGTCGCGGTCGGGCCGGCCCTGACCCCGCGCGTCGCGCCTGCACTGGCCGGAGGGGTCCCGGCGTGAAAGCTTTGGGAACGGACATCGGCACCATCCACTTCGTGGGCATCGGCGGCATTGGCATGTCGGGCATCGCCGAGGTGATGCACCAGCTCGGCTACAAGGTGCAGGGCTCGGACGCGTCGGACTCCTACGTCGTCGAGAAGTTGCGCAAGGCCGGCATCCCGGTGATGATCGGCCAGAGCGCGGACAATCTCGGCGACGCCGCGGTGGTGGTCTGTTCCTCGGCGATCAAGTCGGACAATCCCGAAATCCAGGCTGCCGCCGAGCGCCGGCTGCCGCGTGTGCGCCGCGCCGAAATGCTCGCCGAGCTGATGCGCATGCAAAAGACGATCGCGGTTGCCGGCACCCACGGCAAGACCACGACGACATCGATGATCGCGGCGATGCTCGATGCCGGCGGCATCGACCCGACGGTGATCAATGGCGGGATCATCAACCGCTACGGCTCCAACGCGCGGCTCGGCAAATCGGAATGGATGGTGGTCGAGGCCGACGAGAGCGACGGCAGCTTCCTCAGGCTCGACGGCACGATCGCCGTCGTCACCAACATCGATCCCGAGCATCTCGAGCATTACGGCAGCTTCGACAAGGTAAAGGACGCCTTTGTCGAGTTCGTCGAGAACGTGCCTTTCTACGGGCTGGCGGTGATGTGCGTCGACCATCCCGAAGTGCAGTCGATCCTCAGCCGGATCCGGGACCGGCGGGTGGTGACGTACGGCTTCTCCGCCCTTGCCGACCTGCGCGCCGACAATGTCGAGCCGGCCGACGGTGGCACCCGCTTCGACGCCGTCGTACTGCAGCGCGACGGCACCCGCCGCACGATTGCGGGAATCCACGTGCCGATGCCCGGGCGCCACAACGTGCTGAATGCGCTTGCGGCGATCGCGGTCGGGATCGAGCTCGGGCTTGAGGATGCGACGATCGCCCACGGCTTCGAGCGCTTCGAGGGCGTCAAGCGGCGCTTCACCCGCGTCGGCGAGGTAGAGGGCGCGCTGATCATCGACGATTACGCCCATCATCCCGTGGAGATACGGGCGGTGCTCTCGGCAGCGCGCGAATCCGCCGACGGCCGCGTGATCGCGGTCATGCAGCCGCACCGCTACACCCGGCTGCAGGCGCTGATGGACGACTTCCAGAATGCGTTCAACGACGCCGACGTGGTGCTGGTCGCGCCCGTCTACGCGGCGGGGGAAGAGCCGATCGAGGGCGTGGATTCGGCGGCTCTGGCAGACGGGCTGCGCGCCCGCGGCCACCGCATGGTGCGAACGGTGGAAGATCTCGACGACCTTTGCCACGCGCTTCGCGATCTTGCCGCCGAGGGCGACATCATCGTCTGTATGGGCGCGGGCGACATCACCAAATGGGCGGCGGCGCTGGGCAAGGGCATCTGCCGCGCACGCGCCGACAAGGCCCAGCCGCCGCAGGCGCAGGCGGTCGGGGGTGGCGTCGCATGAGCGTTCGGGAGAAGACCTTTTCGCCGCCCGCCTCAACCGCGCTGGAGATGCCGGCGGTCCGCGGCAAGCTCCGCCGCGACGCGCCGCTCGCGCCGCTGGTGTGGTTCAAGAGCGGCGGCACGGCGGAATGGCTGTTCGAGCCGGCCGACGCCGCCGACCTGGTCGAGTTCCTTCAGGCGCTCGACCCGCAGGTGCCGGTAATGGCGCTCGGCCTCGGCTCCAACATGATCGTGCGCGACGGCGGCGTTCCCGGCGTGGTGGTTCGCCTCGGCAAGCCGTTCGCGAAGATAGAACAGCTCGACAGCGTGACGCTGAAATGCGGCGGCGGTGCGAGCGGCATCCTGGTTTCCTCGACCGCGCGAGACGCCGGGATCGCCGGCCTGGAGTTCCTGCGCGGCATCCCCGGGACGGTGGGCGGCTTCGTGCGCATGAACGGCGGCGCCTACGGCCGCGAGGTGCAGGACATATTGCTGTCGGCGACGATCGTGCGCCGCTCGGGCGAGGTTGAGTTGTGGCCGCTGGAACGGCTCGGCTACGCCTATCGGCACAGCGCGCTGCCCGAAGGCGCGGTGGTGCTCGAGGCGACCTTTCGCGGCGTGCCCGGCGATCCGGCGGTGATCGGCAGGGAGATGGACCGGATCGCCACCGCGCGCGAGGAATCGCAGCCGCTCAGGAGCCGCACCGGCGGCTCGACCTTCAAGAACCCGGACGGGCACAAGGCCTGGGCGCTGGTCGATGCGGCCGGGTGCCGGGGGCTGAGGCTCGGCGATGCTCAAGTGTCGGAGAAACATTGCAACTTCCTGCTCAACCTCGGTAACGCGACGAGCGCCGAGATCGAGGCGCTGGGCGAGGAGGTCCGGCGGCGGGTCCTGGCGCGGACCAACATCGCCCTCGAGTGGGAAATCCAGCGGATCGGGATCGAATGAACAGGGACTTGCACGTGGTCGTGCTGATGGGCGGCTGGTCTTCCGAGCGCGAAGTGTCGCTGACCAGCGGCAAGGGCGTCGCCAGCGCGCTGCGCGAGCGCGGCTGGTCCAGGGTCACCGAGATCGACATGGATCGCAACGTCGCCCAGGTGCTCACGGGCGTTCGCCCCGACGTGGTGTTCAACGCGCTGCATGGCACGCCCGGCGAGGACGGCACGGTGCAGGGCATGCTCGACCTGATGCAGATCCCCTACACCCACAGCGGGGTCGAGACGTCCGTTATCGCCATCGACAAGGAGCTGACCAAGATGGTGCTGGTGCCCCGAGGCATCCGCATGCCCGCCGGGACCATGGTCGAGAGCGAGACCTTGTTCGAGCGCGATCCCATCGCCCGGCCATATGTGCTGAAGCCGGTCAACGAAGGCTCCTCGGTCGGCGTGGCGATCGTCACCGACGGCGGCAACCATGGCTCGCCGATCGGCCGGGAGGTGCCCGGGCCGTGGCACGAGTTCGACCAGCTGCTCGCCGAGCCGTTCATCCGCGGCCGCGAGCTGACCGTGGCGGTGCTCGGCGACGAAGCACTGGCGGTGACTGAGCTCAAGCCCAAGGCCGGCTTCTACGATTATGCGGCCAAATATACCGACGGGCTGACCGAGCATGTCTGCCCGGCCGACGTGCCCGACGACATCGCCGCGGCGATGATGGGCATGGCGGCGCAGGCGCATCGACTGCTCGGCTGCAAGGGCGCGTCGCGCTCCGACTTCCGCTGGGACGACAGCCAAGGCGAGGAGGGCCTCTACCTGCTCGAGGTCAACACCCAGCCCGGCATGACACCATTGAGCCTGGTGCCCGAGCAGGCGAAGTATCGCGGCATTGGCTATGGCGAACTGGTCGAGCGGCTGATCGCCGAGGCGCTGGACGAAGGGCGCGGGCAATGAGCGCGGCGCGAGCCGCGCGGGGACGCGGCGCAAGAGCCAAGCCTCGAGCGGGGTCGCGAAACGGCGCGCAGGCGCGCGCCAGCAGGCTTGCGGGCCTGGCATTCGGCGCCTTTCTCCTTGCCATCGCGGTCGGCGTGATTTTTGCCCTGGACCTGCCCGCCAAGGCGAGCGGCGCCGCTGGGGAGGCGGTGGGGCAGGCGGGATTCCGGGTCCGCGGCTATGAGATCACCGGGCTCAACCGCATGGCGCGAAAGCCGATCGACGAGATCGTCTCCGCCGAGGTGGGGCGCGCCCAGCCGATGGTCGACGTCCAGGCGGTCCGCGAGAAACTGCTGCGCTTCGGCTGGGTCAAGGACGCGCGCGTGTCGCGGCGCCTGCCGGACATTTTGGTGATCGACATCGTCGAGCGCCAGCCCGCCGCCTTGTGGCAGGACCGCCAGCGCCTGACGCTGATCGATGCCGACGGCGTGGTGCTCGACCGGGTCCGGGTCGACCAGATGCCGGACCTGCCGCTGCTGATCGGGCCGGGCGCCAACACACGCACCAAGCAGCTGCAGCGGCTGATCGACGCGGTGCCAACGCTCAAGCCGCAGCTCGCCTCCGCCACCTGGGTGGGGCAGCGGCGATGGGACTTGTCGTTCCAGACGGGGGAAACGGTCGCCCTGCCCGAATCCGACGCCGCCGCAACCCGCGCACTGGTCAAGTTCGCCAACATGGACAAGTCGGCCGGCCTGCTCGGCCGCGGGCTCAAGCGCTTCGACCTGCGCGACCCCGGCAAGATGACCGTCCGGCTGCCGCAAGCAGTGGAGTCACAGGCATCCCAAGCGCCAAGCGTGGGTTGAGCCGTCGATGCCCGCAACGACTGAACAACCCATCATCACCGCGCTCGACATCGGCTCGTCCAAGGTCAGCGCGCTGATCGTCACCACCGACGGCGACGGGCGCCTGCGCGTGCTCGGCACCGGCCAGCGCGAGAGCCGCGGCGTCAAGCGCGGCTACATCACCGACATGGAAGCTAGCGAGTTCGCGGTGCGCGAGGCGGTCGAGCTCGCCGAGCGCATGAGCGGCGTAACCGTCGACGAGGTGTGGGCGAGCTTCGGCGCCGGGGGCCTCGTCAGTGACGTCGCCAATGTCGAGGTCGAGCTCGGTGGCCACCAGGTCGAGCAGTCCGACATCGAGCAATTGCTGAACGCCGGCAAGAACGCCATCGATCGCGGCGGCCAGGTGGTGCTCCACGCCCACCCGGCGCTGTACACCATCGACGGCGTCGAAGGCGTCAAGCATCCGATCGGGCTTCACGCCGACCGGCTCGGCGTCGACATCCACGTCGTCGCGGCCGACCCGGCGCCGCTCAGGAACATCGATTATGTGATCCGCTCGGCCCATCTCGGGGTCAGGGCGATCGTCGGCTCGCCGGTCGCCGCGGCGCTTGCCTGCCTTACAGAGGAGGAGCGCGAGCTCGGTGTCGCGTTGGTCGAGCTCGGAGCCGAGGTCACGAACGTCTCGCTGCATGCGGGCGGAATGCTGGTCGGCCTGCGCTCGATCCCGCTCGGCGCCAGGGACGTGACCGACGACATCGCCTGCGCGTTTGGGGTCCAGCGCCGCGACGCCGAGCGGCTGAAATGCTTTTACGGCTCGGCAATGACGAGCCCCCGCGACAACCACGAGATGATCGAGGCGACGCAGATCGGCGCCGAGCAGGGCGCGGAACCGATGCGCATCACCCGCGCCCAGCTGATGATGGTCATCCGGCAGCGCGTCGAGGAGCTGACCGGACAGGTCGAGGCGGCGCTGAAGAGCCTCGGCTTCACCGGGCCGGTGGGCCGCCAGGTGGTGCTGACCGGCGGCGGCGCGGAACTCAAGAATATTGCCGACTACATGCAGGGGGTGCTCGGCCGCGCCGTCCGCGTCGGTCGCCCCCGGAGCATCACTGGAATGCCCGACGCGCACAGCGGCCCGGGCTTCTCGACCCTGGTCGGTCTGGCTTTCCTGGCAGCGAGCGGCAGCGGCGACATTCGCGACATCGCCCTGCAGCCGATCACCGACCGCAAGCCGGCGAGCGGCATGTTCGGGCGGCTGATCGCGGCCATGCGCGGCGGCTTTTGACGGCGGATTGTCCCGCAATGCGGCGAGCGCGAGTCTTGAAACCGACTTTTTCCCCAGTTTTGTGGCTGATCCTGATGATTTCGCTTGGCTTGCGACTCGCGATGATTCAAAGATTCACGCTGAGGGTTCAATGCGCTAGCCGCGGTTGAGGGGGACAGGTCCATGAGCATCGATTTCATCCGGCCAGAGGTCGACGAGCTTCGCCCGCGGATCAGCGTGATCGGCGTCGGCGGTGCCGGCGGCAATGCCGTCGCCAACATGATCCGCGCCGATGTCCAGGGCGTCGACTTCGTGGTCGCCAACACCGACGCCCAGGCGCTCAACGCCTCGACCGCCGACCGCCGCATCCAGCTCGGCCTCAAGATCACTCAGGGCCTCGGTGCCGGCTCGCGGCCGGAAATCGGCCGTGCTGCTGCCGAGGAAACGCTCGAGGACATCGAGCGGGCGCTGGAAGGCGCGCACATGTGCTTCATCGCCGCCGGCATGGGCGGCGGCACCGGCACCGGCGCCGCGCCGGTCATCGCCAAGACCGCCCGCGACAAGGGCATTTTGACGGTCGGCGTCGTCACCAAGCCGTTCGCCTTCGAGGGCGCCCGCCGCGGCCGCTCGGCCGACGCCGGCATCGAGGAGCTCCAGCAGCACGTCGACACGCTGATCGTCATCCCGAACCAGAACCTGTTCCGCCTCGCCAATTCCGACACGACCTTCAAGGAAGCGTTCGAGATGGCAGACGAGGTGCTCCAGCAGGGCGTGCGCGGGATCACCGACCTGATGGTGATGCCGGGCCTCATCAACCTCGACTTCGCCGACGTCCGCTCGGTGATGGGAGAGATGGGCAAGGCGATGATGGGCACGGGCGAGGCCGCCGGCGACAATCGCGCCATCGAAGCCGCCGAAAAGGCGATCTCCAACCCGCTGCTCGACGGCGTCAGCATGAAGGGCGCAAAGGGCGTGATCATCTCGATCACCGGCGGCGAGGACATGCGCCTGATGGAGGTCGACGAGGCCGCCAGCCACATCAAGGAGCTGGTCGATCCCGACGCCAACATCATCTGGGGTTCGGCGTTCAACAACGAGCTTGGCGGCAAGATCCGCGTGTCCGTCGTGGCTACCGGGATCGAGGCCGAGACGGTCACCCAGGCGCCGAGCCAGGGCAAGGTGTTCACCTTCCCGGCAGCCCGCAGCGCCGCCCCGGCCCCTGCGGCGCCGGCGCGCACGGTCCAGGAAGAATCCGAGCCGCTCGACCTCTCCGACGACGATGGCGACGAGTTGCTGCTCGACGCCGACGACATATTGACGCCGCCCGTCACCTCCGCGCCGATCGCTCCGCCGGCCGACGAGGAGAGCCCTGACCAAGCCCATGCGCCCAAGGGACCGGCGGCCAGCGGCACCCTGTTCGAGCGCATGTCGAACATCGCCCGGGGCGCGTCCAAGGCCCAGATCGATGACGAGCAGCTACCCGGCGCGCGCCGCGAGCCGCTCGACATCCCGCGTTTCCTCAACCGCCAGAACAACCAGTGAGCCGCTCCCCGGGAAGCCGGGGGTGCTCTGTCGTGATGACTGCACGGCTGGTCGCTTGGACTCTTTGCTTAAAGCTTTGAGTAAGCTCCGGTCCGGCATGGGGTGGGACATGGCCAAGAGCAGTTTTGATCGCGTGCGCGTCGCAGCGCTGATCCTGAGTGGCGTCGGGCTTGCCCTGGCGGCGTCGGTGCAGCTCCATGCGCAAGCGCCGGGCGTGCTGGCAATCAGCGAAACGGCATCGGCGGCGCTGGCGCGCCACATGCGGACGCTGGCCACCAGCCCCAAGGATTTCCATGCCCTGATCGGCGCCGGCCGCGCGGCGCTCGAGCTCGGCGACACTCAGGCGGCCGTCGGCTTCTTCGGCCGTGCCGACGAGGTCTATTCCCGCAGTCCCCTGCCGCAGGCAGGCATGGGCGCCGCTGCAGTCCAGGACGGCGATGCCGCGGGTGCCCTGACCTATTTCGCGCGCGCCCAGCAGCTTGGCGCCACGGCGATGATGATCGGCGCGGAGCGCGGCCTCGCTTATGATCTTCTCGGCCGCCATGCCGATGCCCAGGCCGATTACCGGGCCGCTTTGTCCGGCAGCGATGGCGACGAAGCCAGGCGCCGCCTGGCATTGAGCCTCGCCATCACCGGCAAGAAGGATGAGGCGCTTGCCATCCTTGCACCGCTCGCCGCGCGCGGCGACTCCGCGGCGGCCCGTTGCCGCGCGCTCGTGCTGGCTGTGGCCGGAGACGCCGAAAGCGCCCGGCGCCTGATGGATGCGCGCATGCCTGGCTCGGGCGCGCAGATGGATCCCTTCTTTCGCCGCCTGCCGGTGCTGCGCTCGGACCAGAAGGCCGCCGCGGTCCACCTCGGCATCTTCCCGGGCGCCGGCCAAGAGGCCTATGCAATCGCCAGCGCGCCGCCGGTGCCGAGCGCCGGCCCCAGCGTGGCCGTGGCGCAGCGCGTCCAGTCGATCGACCAGTGGCTTGGGCACTCGGCTGCCCCGGCGCCAGCGCAGCCGCAACCTGCACCCGCGGTTCGCCAGCAACCGGTCCCGGTCGCCAGCGCGGTTCCTGCGCGGCGCGTGGTCCAGGCCGCAAGCGCAGCCGAGCCCGCCAAGCAGAAGGTGTGGCTGCAGCTGGCGAGCGGCAGCAATGCCGAGGCACTGCCGAGCCAGTTCCAGCGCCTGAAGTCGCGCAACCGCGATCTGCTCGAGGGGATCAGCGGCTACATCGCCGAGGAGGCGAGCAAGGTGCGGCTGCTGATCGGTCCCTTCCGCAACAGGTCGGAAGCCGAGATGTTCGCGGAGGACCTGGGGAGCGCGCGGGTAAGCGCCTTCAGCTGGACGAATCCGCCCGACGTGGCGGTCCGCAAGCTTAGCGAATGACGCCGGCCGCGGCGCTTGCCGCGCAGCCATCACGTTCCCGCGGCAGGATCCATGCCGAGCCGGACGCAGGCCCCCGCGGCCCGCGCGACATCTTCCAGCGCGACCGCGACCGCATCATCCATTCCGTCGCCTTCCGCCGGCTGCGGCACAAGACGCAGGTGTTCGTCGCGCCCGACGGCGACCATTTCCGGGTACGGCTCACCCACAGCCTCGAAGTCGCGCAGATCGCCCGCACGATCGCGCGCGCGCTCGGCCTCAACGAGGATTTGACGGAAGCACTGGCACTCGCCCATGACCTTGGCCATCCACCGTTCGGCCATGCGGGCGAGGATGCGCTGACGGCAGCGCTCGCCGACGCAGGCGGCTTCGACCACAATGCCCATAGCCTGAGGCTCGTCACCCTCCTGGAGACGCCATATCCCGGCTTCGACGGGCTCAACCTCAGCTGGGAGATGCTGGAGGGTCTCGCCAAGCATAACGGCCCGGTGCGCGATCCCGGTTGGGCAATGCGGGAGGCCGACGATGGCGCCGGCCTCGAGCTGGCAAGCTGGCCATCGCTCGAGGCGCAGGTCGCGGCGATCGCCGACGACATTGCCTACGACAATCACGACATCGACGACGGCCTGCGCGCCGGGCTGCTCGACCTCAACGAGCTGGTGGCGGTGCCCGTGGTGGGGCGGCACTGGCGCGCGATCGAGCAGCGGCACGCGAGCATCGCCCCCGACAAGAAGCAGCGCGCGCTGGTACGCGACATGATCGGCACAATGGTCGGCGATGTGCTGGCGGAGACCAAGCGGCGCATTGCCGACAGCCGGGTGGAGACGATTACCGACGTGCGTGCCGCCGGGCGGGCTCTGGCCGGTTTCTCGGCGCAGCTGGCGGAGGAGGAAAGGGCGCTCAAGCGCTTCCTTTATGCGCGGCTCTACAATGCGCCGGCGCTGGTGCCGGTGCGCGATGAGGCGCAGAGGGTGATTGCCAATCTCGCCGCCGTCTACCGCGATGATCCGCACCTGTTGCCCGGCGGCTGGCAGCGTGAACCGGGGGAGACCGCGCGGCTGCGCGCGATCGGGGACTATGTCGCCGGGATGACCGACCGCTTCGCGATTGCGCGCCACCAGGAGCTGGTGGGGCCGGTCGAGCTGCCCGATCGGTTCTAAGCGAAGGCGAGGCGCCTAGAAGACTCGCGCCGTCAGCACCGAGCCGATGCTGAAATCTTCGGCGCGTCTCGACAGGCCGACCGAGCCGAACCCGCCGAGGTTGAGCCGGCGTGCGATGGGGAAGCTGAGTCCGCCGTTCAGGCTGTGGGCGCCGGCGCGGCCGCGGATACGTGATCCCGAATAATCGTAGGAAACGGTCGCCAGACCGCGCCCCGCGGGAAGACTGGCACCGACCGAGCTCGCGATGCTGTTCCGGAAATCGCGGCCAGGCGGGTCGCCGTTGATCCGGTATTGAACCTCGGCGAAGGGGACAACGCGGCCGCCGGTGTAGGACAGCTCGCCGCCGGCGGAGTAATCCAGTTCGCCGGTGCTGAGGCCCTTGCGCCGCGATCCGGTCGGAAGCTTCACCCGGCTGATCAGGTCCAGCTCGATGCCATCCCAGCTTGCGGGCGCGACCCGGTAGCGGGCGCGCAGGCTGAGATCACCGAGTCCCTGGCGCACCTCGCGCTCGGTCTGCGGCGCGCGGTCGTCGACGATCGGTCCCTCGTCGCCGCCGCCGATGATGCTGCGCGATCCCGCGATCCGCAGGTACGGCAAGGTGGCCGACAGCCGCAGCGGACCGGAGCGCAAGCGCGCGCTCAGCGGCACGCTCAGACTGTTGGTGCGGGTCTCGGTGCCATAATCGCCCGTCGTAAAGAAGGCGCCGGAGGAGACGAACAGGCGCCAATCAGATGCGGGCCTGGAGTCGTCCTGGTCCTGCCGCTGCCGTTCTTCGGCGCGTTGGGTGCGATTGGCTGCCGGATCCGTGGCCTGCGCATGCACCGCCGCCGGAGCGAGCGCCGTTGCCATGGCGAATATCGTCCAGCTCTTCTTCACGGGCAATCTCCCCACACAAAAGAAGGGGCGGGTCCGAAAACCCGCCCCAAGGTCATTCCATCAAGGCGCGGTGCTTATTCGGAGTCACCGCGCATGTCGCGCATGTCGCGAACCGCCTCGGCCATACCGCCGTCGCGGCCGGCTTCACGAGCCATTTCGCTGACGTCGCGGCCCATGCCGCGGCTTTCCCTGTCGCCGCTGTCGCGGTCGTCACGGCTGTCGCGGTCGCTGTCCCGCGCTTCACGCAGGTCGCGGACTTCCTGACTGATGCCGCCGTCGCGATCGCCACCGCGAGCGATCTCGCGGACGTCCTGGCCGATGCCGTTGCTCATGCCACTGCCGCCATCGCCGCCGTGGCCGTCGCGATCGTCGCGGTCATCGCGATCGTGGCCGCCCTTGCCGTTGCCGTCGCGGCCGCCCTTGCGGTCGTCGTCGTCGTCATCGCGGTCGTCACGATCATGGCCACCGCCTTTGCCCTTGCCTTGGCCGCTGCCATCACGAGCACCCTTGCGGTCGTCGTCGTCATCGTCCTTGTCGTTGCCGCCGCCGTTCTGACCGCCGCCGTTCTGGCCGCCGCCGTTCTGGCCGCCACCGTTCTGGCCACCACCGTTCTGGCCGCCGCTTTTCTTGTCATCGTCATCGTCGTCGTCGTCATCCTTGCCGCCGCCGGACTTGCCGCCGTCGGGCTGACCCTTCTGGCCATCTCCGTGACCGGGCTGGCCGACCTGACCGCCACCGGGCTGGCCGGGTTGGCCCTTCTGACCGCCACCGGGCTGGCCGGGTTGGCCCATCCCCGGCTGGCCGGTCTGCCCGCCCGATCCACCTTTGGCGACAAGCGCTGCAGGGGCCGTCAGGAACAACATGCTGGCGGCGCTCGCCAGCAACAATTTACGTGCAGTCATAAGGTGTTGCCTCCGTTCGATTGAAAGCCGCGAAGCGCCGTGGGAGGCGGGCCGCAGTCGGGGGAAGGAACGATCCGTTCCGACCACAAGATGCAGCGAACTGGTGCGGCCTATTGCTTTTGAGGTGCGTTTAAATTCAAGAAAGCCGAAACGATTCAAGGTGTTCGGTACCAACGTGCAGGCGGGCCGCTTCTCTGGTAGAAGTGGGAGGTCTGCTTGTGGTGGGGAGCGGCCGCGTGGATCCAGTGGCGTTGGAAAATCTGCTTTCGAGTGTCGAAGTCCGCCTGAACGCCTTCGCCGTCTGCGAGATCGGCGCCGACTGGCGGCTGAAGGTGGCCCCAGCCGAGTCCATCATCTGTCACTTCGTCGCGCAGGGCCACGGCTATTTGGAGTTCGCGGAGCGGCGCGTGCCGATCGAGGCCGGGTCGGTCGTCATCGTACCGCCGGGGACGCTCAAGAGCATCAGTGGCCCAGCACCGGTCGCTCATGAGGTGGAGGCAGCCGATAGCTGCTTCAGCCATAGCGACGGCCTGCTGGCGTTCCGTGCCAGAGATGAGGAACCGGCACTGGTTCTCGGCTGCGCCTCCATGACGGCGGACTGCGGCGGGAGCTTCGGCCTCCTTGATGGCCTGACCGAACCGGCCGTCCTGCCGGTTTCAGGCAACGGCCTGTTCGCACGCAGCTTCGATCCGCTGCTCGAGGAACTGACCAATCCGGGGGTCGGCTCGGCGGTCATTGCGGAGTGCCTGATGAAGCAGGCGCTGGTGTTGCTGCTAAGGGAGCATCTGGCCTTGGGCGCCGCATCTCCTCTGGTCGCGCGGCTCGGCGATGCGCGGCTTCTGCGCGCCGTGTCGGTCATGCTGAAGAACCCCGGCGCGGCGCATAGCATCGACAGCCTCGCCGAAGCGGCCGGCATGAGCCGCTCCTCCTTCATGTCCCATTTCACCGAGGAGCATGGCAAGACGCCCGGGGAGTTCCTTCAGGCGGCACGTCTGCACTCCGCCGCGCGCCTGCTCCGCACGTCGGACATGCCTGTCAAATGTCTTGCGGGCGCCGTCGGCTATGCCAGCCGCAGCCAGTTCTCGCGGGCGTTCAAGCAGCATTTCGGAACCGATCCGACGAGCTTTCGCGCGCAAGCCACCCAGCAAGTGACAGATGAGACGCTGGCGGGATCCGTCGGCGGGCATGCGACGCGCAATCCGGTCTTGAGGATGCTCACGGGCCGCAGCTCCTCGAGCTAAGGTCGCACGAAGAGCGACAGGCGGGGATTTCGGCGGGTGGTCGGGCCGCTGCTGCTGCGCTAGAGCGCCACGCTTTCCAATCCGGGGTGACCTGATTTGAGCCTCTACGCCCGCTTTTCCGCGCTCCTCGACGGGGTGCTCGACACGCTCGTGGCCGACGGCGCGCTGCCCCCCGACCTGCCGCGCAAGGGCGTGGCCGTCGAGCCGCCGCGCGATGCCGCGCACGGGGATCTCGCGACCAACGCGGCGATGGTGCTGGCCAAGGGCGCCAGGACCAATCCGCGGGCGCTCGCATTCCTGATTGCGGCCAAGCTCGAGGCGGTGCCGGCCATCACCTCCGTCGAAGTGGCGGGTCCCGGCTTCATCAATCTGCGGCTGCGGGCCGACGCCTGGCGCGACGAGTTGCGCACGATCCTCAATGAAGGTGACGCATACGGGCTGTCCAAGGTCGGCAATGACGAGCGGGTGAACGTCGAATATGTGTCCGCCAACCCGACGGGGCCGCTGCACATGGGCCACTGCCGGGGGGCGGTGGTCGGCGACAGCCTGGCGCGGCTGCTCCAGGCCGCGGGCTTTCGCGTCACCAGGGAATATTATGTCAACGATGCCGGCGCGCAGGTCGATACGCTCGCCCGGTCGGCGCACCTGCGCTACCTTGAGGCGCTCGGCCGCGACATCGGCGATATCCCCGCCGGCCTCTACCCGGGTGAATATCTGGTGCCGGTGGGGACCAGGCTCGCAGCCGAATTCGCCGACGAATATGCCGATGCGGCGGAAGAGCAGTGGCTCCCCATGTTCCGCGAGCGGACCATCTCGGCGATGCTTGACCTCATCCGCCACGATCTTGGCCTGCTGGGGATTCACCACGACCGGTTCGCGTCCGAGGCCGAGCTGCAGCGCTCCGGCGCGGTCGAGCGCGCGATGGAGACTTTGCGCGCCAAGGGGCTGGTCTACCAGGGCGAGCTCGAGCGGCCCAAGAGCTTGACCGAGCATGACGAATGGGAGCCGGTCGAGCTGACCCTGTTCCGCTCCAGCCAGTTCGGCGACGACCAGGACCGGCCGCTCAAGAAGTCCGACGGCAGCTGGACCTATTTCGGTTCCGACGCCGCCTATCACCTCAGCAAGGCCGAGGACGCCGACCATCTGGTCAACATCTGGGGCGCCGACCATGCCGGGACCGTGAAGCGCGTCCAGGCGGCGGTCACCGCGTTGACCGACGGACGCGTCGATCTTGACGTCAAGCTGGTGCAGATGGTGCGGCTGTTCCGCGCCGGCGAGCCGGTCAAGATGTCCAAGCGCGCCGGCGACTTCGTCACCCTCGCCGAGGTGGTCGAGGAGGTCGGCAAGGACGTGGTGCGGTTCATCATGCTGACCCGCCGCGCCGACGCGCCGCTCGACTTCGACTTCGCCAAGGTGGTCGAGGCGTCGAAGGACAATCCGGTGTTCTACGTCCAATATGCGCACGCGCGGGTCAGTTCGCTGCAGCGCAAGGCCAGCGAGGCGGGGCTGGACCTGTCGCGGCCGGCCGATCTCGAGCTTCTCGACGAGGCCGAGCTGGCGCTGGTCAGGACCGCCGCGCAATATCCGCGCACGCTGGAGGCGGCGGCGCTGGCGCATGAGCCGCACCGCATCGCCTTTTACCTCTATGACCTGGCGGCCGAGTTCCACGCCTTGTGGAATCGCGGCAACGACGATCCCGGGCGGCGATTCCTGGTCGAGAACGATCCCCAGCTTTCTCGCGCCCGGCTGGAACTGGCGGCGGCCATAGGGCAGATTATCCGCAGCGGCCTCGCCCTGATGGGAGTCGAGGCCGCCGAGGAGATGCGCTGAGGTGAACGCCGGCCGCCTGGCCTATGATCCCGACCGGCTGCCGTGGCTGCCGAACGAGCAGAGGCCGCCGTGGAGCACTTCTAGAGCCGGCGCCGACCGGCTGGGGAACGGATTTCCCTGGGCGCTGGCCGTGCCATGGGCATTGCTGGGGCTGCTCCTGCTTGCCGCTTTTTCCTACTGGCTGGGGATGCGCAGCACGCGCGATGACACGGCGCCCGGCCAATTCGTGGAAGCTCCCGCTTCGGAAGCACGGATCGCTCCCAGCATCACCCCGGAGCCGATAGCCGTGCCGCCCGTCGCGGTCGCGCCGGCGATCGAGCGCATCGAGGCCGTGCCCACCCCGGTTGTTCCGGTACGCGCTGAGCGACCGGTCCGGCCGCGTGCCGCGCCGCCTGTTGCTCGAGCCAAGGCCAAGCCAGCAAGCAAGGAAGCGGCGAGGCCGACAGAGCCCGGGAGCGCCGAGAGCGAGCCGAGGCCGAGAACGCTCGAGGCATGGCCCGCCGCCATCTCCAGGGGCGCGGCCGGGCGGATGGTGCGGATCGGCACGTTCCACAGCGCGCGCGAGGCGAAGCGCGCATGGTGGCAGCTGATGCGGGCCTATCCTGGCATGCAGCGGTTGAAGGCCGTGGTCGTGCCCGTCGAGTCGCTGCGTAACCGCCAGACCTATTATCGCCTGCAATTCGGCACCACGTCGCAGGCGCACAGCGCGGTATTGTGCCAACGAATGCTGATGATCGGCCAACCGTGCGTGGTAGTGGGGCTTGGCAGCGGTGGGGGAGCGACAGGGTGATGAGTGACGGGCGTGCGGCATTCCGCGAGGATCTGCCCTGGCTGGAGCCGGTCGACGACGAGGCCGGACCGCGAGGTATCTCGGCGGGCAGGATGGCGGCGGCCGTCGCCGTCGTGCTGCTGGCGGCTTTGCTGGTCGCCGGCACATTCTTCTGGCTGGGCAAGCGCGATCCGGTGGGGCTGGCTGGCGCTCCCGAGCTGATCCGCGCGGAGCCCGGCCCCTACAAGACGCGGCCGCCAAACCCGGGCGGCCTCGATGTCACGGGCGAAAGTGAAACGGCCTTTCAGACCAGCGCGGGCGAGGATGCCGACGCTCAGCTCGACTTGTCCCGCATGGCCGAGCGGCCGCCCCCGCCGGCCGAGAAGCCCAAGACCAATCCCGGCGAGAAGGTCGAGCCCGTGGCGCCCGCGAAGCCGAAATCGCCGACCGGCGCCGCCGGCAGCGTCATCCAGCTCGGCGCCTTCAAGAACGCGGCCCAGGCGGAGCGTGCCTGGACCGCTCTAGCCGGCCGTTTCCCCGAGATTGCCCAGCTGGAGAAGATGGTCGTGCCGTTCTCCGGCGGCATTCGCCTGCGCGCCGGCGCCGGCTCGCCCGATGAGGCCCGCGCCGCCTGCGCCGCATTGAAGGCAGGTGGCGAGAATTGCTTCGTGGCAAACTGATGCAAGCAGCGATCTACGCGCCTGCAGGGCCGGAGCTGACTGCCGATGAGCGCAGCTTCTTCCGCGATGCCGATCCGTCGGGCTTCATCGTGTTCAGGCGCAATTGCGTCGACCCGGACCAGCTGCTTCGGCTTACCGACGAACTGCGTGCGATCTCCGGTCGCGACGACGTGCCCATCCTGATCGATCAGGAGGGCGGCCGCGTCGCCCGGATGCGTCCCCCGGCCTGGCCGTCCTTCCCCACCGGCGAAGCCTTCGCGCGGCTTTACCAGGCGGCGCCCTCCTCCGCGATCGAGGCGGCACGCGCCAATGGCCGCGCCCTCGGCCTGACGCTCAGGGGCTGCGGGATCAACGTCAACTGCCTGCCCTTGCTCGACGTTCGTCAGGAAGGCGCCAGCGACATCATCGGCGACCGCGCACTGGGGTCCGAGCCGATGCAGGTCGCAGCACTGGGCAGGGCGATCCTCGACGGCATGGCGTCGGCGGGAGTGGTCGGCGTGGTCAAGCACATCCCCGGCCACGGGCGCGCGCTCGTCGACAGCCACAAGGAGCTGCCGGTGGTCCATGCCACGGAGGAAGAACTCGCCGTCGACCTCGCCCCCTTCGAGCGGCTGCGGCAGGCGCCGATGGGCATGGTGGCGCACATTCTCTACACCGCCTGGGACGCCGAGCGCCCGTCGAGCCAGTCGCCTGCCGTGATCGAGGACATCATTCGCGGCCGGATCGGCTTCGACGGATGGCTGATCAGCGACGACATCGGCATGGAGGCGCTGAGCGGCTCCGCGGGCGAGCGCGCGGCGCGCACGGTGGAGGCAGGCTGCGACGTCACGCTGCACTGCAACGGCAAGTTCGACGAGATGGTCGACGTTGCCGGCCGAGTGGGGCCGCTGAGTGCCGCGGGCGAGCGGCGGCTGCAGCGGGCAATGGCAAGTGCGGGGGACGAGGAGGGTCCCGGCTTCGCCGAGGTCGTCGCCAAGCGCGACGAGCTGCTCGCGCTGGCCTGAGGCGCCCGCCTTGCAGGGCGGCGCGGAAGCTTTACTCTCCGGGCCCATGGGGGTCGAGCAGTTCGAAGCGCAGTTCGCGGGCGAGGAGGCGCTCAACCTCAGCCTCGACGGCTGGGAGGGCCCGCTCGACCTGCTGCTGACGCTCGCGCGGTCGCAGAAGGTCGACCTCGCGCAAATCTCGATCCTGGCCCTGGTCGAGCAATATCTCGGCTTCATTGCCGAGGCGCGGGCGCTCAAGCTCGAGGTTGCCGCCGATTATCTGGTGATGGCGGCATGGCTTGCATATTTGAAGTCCTGCCTGCTGCTGCCCAAGGACCCCGAGGCCGATCCCAGCCCCGAGGAGATTGCGCTGCGCCTGCAGATGCGGCTGCAGCGGCTCGATGCCATGCGCGACGCCGGGGCGCGGCTGATGGGGCGCGACCGGCTCGGCCGGGACGTGTTCGCCCGCGGCGCGCCCGAGGGGCTGCGGCTGGTCCGCAAGTCGGCATGGCAGGCGCGCGCCTTCGACCTGTTTGCCGCCTACGGAACGGTGCGGGCGCGCACCACGCCGCCGATGCACGTCGTTCACCCGCGCTCGGTGATGACTCTCGAGGAGGCGATCGAGCGCGTCAGCAGGATGCTCGGGATGGCCATCGAGTGGACCTCGATCGAGGCGTTCCTGCCGGCGACGGACGATCCGCAGCTGCGGCGCTCGGCATTGGCGTCGAGCTTTGTCGCGGCCCTCGAGCTTGCGCGGCGCGGGCGCCTCGACATCGACCAAGCCGGGCCCTTCGCCCCGATCAGCGTCAGGATTGCCTAGGTGAAGGAAATCACCCGCGCGGTGGAGGCGGCGCTGTTCGCCTCGGCACATCCGCTGAGTCCTGATGAAATCGGCGAATATGCGGGCGAGGGGGACATTGCCGCTGCGCTTGCGGATTTGCAGGAGCATTATGCCGGCCGCGGCATCGAACTGGTCGAGCGCGGCGGGCGCTGGCATTTTCAAACCGCGCCGGACCTTGCTCATCTGCTGCGCCGCACCCGCGAGGAGCCGCGCCGCCTGTCGCGCGCGGCGACCGAGACGCTGGCCATCATCGCCTATCACGAGCCCGTCAGCCGCGCCGAGATCGAGGCGATCCGCGGCGTACAAATATCCAAGGGCACGCTCGACGTGCTGATGGACGCCGGCTGGGTGCGGACGGCCGGGCGCCGCGAGGGGCCGGGCAGGCCGTTGCTCTATGCGACCACGCCCGACTTCCTGACGCACTTCGGGCTCGGCTCGCGCAAGGACCTTCCGGGCATCGACGACCTCAAGGCCGCCGGGCTGCTCGACCCGCTGGACGAAGGCGCATTTCAGCTGCAACTGGAAAGCGACGGCGAGGACGACTAGATAGGCCCCGCACCTCTCGGAGAGAATCTATGGGCTCGTTCAGCCTGATCCACTGGATCATCCTCGGCGTCATCATCCTGCTGCTGTTCGGCGGTAACCGTTTCTCGGCGATGATGAGCGACGTCGCCAAGGGCCTCAAGAGCTTCAAGCAGGGGCTGTCGGAAGACGACAAGCCCTCCGAACAGCCGCCCGAGCAGCGCACCCTGCCGCGCAATGCCGACCGGCCGATCGACGTCAGCCCGGAGCCGCGGCGGACCGCCGACCCGGTGACGCCCGGCGACGACCGCACCACCAACTAAGCGAGGGCGGCGCCAGCTTATGTTCGGCGTCGACACCACCGAATTCATCATCGTCGCCGTCGCGGCTTTGCTGTTCATCGGCCCGAAGGAGCTGCCGGCGGCGATGCGCACCGTCGGCCGGTGGGTCGGCAAGGTACGCGGCATGGCGCGGCATTTCAGCGCCGGGATCGATTCGGTGATCCGCGAGGCCGAGCTCGAGGAGATGGAGAAGAAATGGGCCGAGGAAAACGCGCGCATCATGCGCGACTATCCGGCAATCGCTGAGGGCACGGCCATGGAGGCGGATTCGGCGGCCGAAGCGCGCGCTTTCCTCGAGTCGCCCGAAGGCGATGCCGACGAACATGGCGGCCTGCCGCCGGACCAGCGGCCGCTGCCGTGAAGGACATCGACGAAACGCGGGCACCGCTGCTCGAGCATCTGATCGAGTTGCGGCGGCGGCTCCTTGTCTCTCTGGCGGTGCTGGCCTCCTTGTTTTTCGGCAGCCTTTACTTTGCCCGGGATATTTTCGCCTTGCTGGTCCAGCCTCTCCTCGCGGCCGGCCAGGGCAAGGTCATCTTCACCGACGTGTTCGAAGCCTTCTTCGTCGAGGTGAAGGTGGCGCTGTTCGCCGCGTTGATGCTCGGCTTCCCGTTCTTCGCCATTCAGATCTGGAAGTTCGTGGCGCCCGGTCTCTACGCCAAGGAGAAGAAGGCGCTGCTGCCATTCCTGCTGCTGACCCCGGTGTTCTTCGGGGCCGGCGCGGCTTTCGCCTTCCTGGTGGCAATGCCGTGGGCGCTCCACTTTCTGCTCGGCTTTCAGGGAGAAGTGGGCGGCGTGACGCAGGAGGCGCTGCCCGGCGTCGGTAATTACCTGAGCTTCTGCACGCGTTTCCTGTTCGGCTTCGGGGTCGCCTTCCTGCTGCCGATCCTGCTGATGATCCTGGAGCGGGCTGGGCTGGTCACCCGTGAGCAGCTTGTCCGCTCGCGCCGCTATGCAATCGTCGGCGCGTTCGCGATTGCCGCCGTGCTGACGCCGCCGGACGCGATTTCCCAGTTCATGCTCGCGCTGCCGCTGTACGCCCTTTACGAGTTCGCGATTCTTGCCATCCGGCTGACCCATTGGCGCGCCGCGCGCCGGGCAGCGCGCTCAGATGCTGCGGTTGTCGAGGGGCCCCAGACAAGTGAGGGCCCGGAAGCGCCACCGGGGGGGGGGAGGGT
>DATLFV010000126.1:0-12601 GCA_035540875.1 Sphingomicrobium sp.
CTTGCCGCCGACGCGCCATATAGATAATGGCCGCGGCGTTTCACCAGCACCCGTTCGCCCTGAGGAGGGGGCGAGCTTGTCGAGGACCCGTCTCGAAGGGTCTTGCTGCGTCCTTGGAGACGCCGCTTCGACTTCGCTCAGCGGCTCCTCAGGATGAATGGCCTTCAATAGTTCGGACCCGCCGCCCGGCATGATCGCGCTTTTCGCCTTCTATCTGTTCGCGACCGTCACCATCGCTTCTGCGGTGGCGGTGATCTTCGCGCGCAACCCGGTGCACAGCGTACTGTGGCTGATCCTCGCCTTTTTCAACGCGGCCGGGTTGATGCTGCTGGCGGGCGCCGAGTTCATCGCCATGCTGATGGTCATCGTCTATGTCGGCGCGGTCGCGGTGCTGTTCCTGTTCGTGGTGATGATGCTCGATGTCGACTTCGGGTCGCTGCGTTCGGGCGTGACCCGCAACCTGCCGTTCGGCCTGATCCTGGCGCTGGTGCTGCTTGGCGAGATCTTCATCGCGGTCAGCGCCTGGCGCGCCGGCCCGGCGCTCGCAGGCGCCGCCGAGCAGGCGGGCCCCGACCGCCCCAATATCGTCGCCTTGGGCGAACTGCTTTACAGCCGCTATCTGTTTCCGTTCGAGCTCGCCGGCTTGATCCTGCTGGTGGCGATGGTCGGCGCCATCGTCCTGACGCATCGCAGCCGCGGGGAGGGCAGCCGCCGCCAGAAGGCGTCTCGCCAGATCGCCCGGCGGCCGGAAGACGCGGTGCGCAACCTCAATCCGCAGAGCGGGCAGGGGGTGAAGCTGTGATCAGGCGCTGCGTGCAAGGACGCCGATCATGATCGGCTTGGCCCATTACCTGACCGTCGCCGCGGTGCTGTTGGTGCTCGGCGTGCTCGGTATCTTCCTCAACCGGCGGAACATCATCCTGATGCTGATGGCGATCGAGCTCATCCTGCTTGCCGTCAACATCAACCTGGTCGCTTTCTCCTCATTCCTCGGCAATCTCGACGGGCAGGTCCTGGCGATGTTCGTGCTGACCGTGGCCGCCGCAGAGGCGGCGATCGGGCTTGCCATCCTGGTCATCTTTTTCCGGCGCCGCGGCTCGATCGCGGTCGACGACGTCAACCGGATGCGCGGCTGATGCACCCGCTGACCCTCATCGTCTTCCTGCCCTTGCTCGCGGCTCTGGTCGCCGGCCTCGGCGGGCGCTGGATCGGCAATCTGCCTGCCAAAGTCATCACCACCGGCGCCTTGTTCGCCTCGGCTGCGCTGAGCTGGCCGATCTTCTTCGACTATCTCGCCGGCGACGGCCAGGCGACGGTGGTCCCGGTGCTAGAGTGGATTCGCTCGGGCGATCTCCAGGTCGACTGGTCGCTCCGCCTCGACACCCTGACCGCCGTGATGCTGGTGGTGGTGACCACCGTGTCCAGCCTGGTCCACCTGTACAGCTGGGGCTACATGGAAGAGGACCCGGGCCAGCCCCGCTTCTTCGCCTATCTGTCGCTGTTCACCTTCGCGATGCTGATGCTGGTGACCGCCGACAACCTCGTCCAGATGTTCTTCGGCTGGGAGGGCGTCGGGCTCGCGTCCTATCTGTTGATCGGCTTCTGGTATCACAAGCCGTCGGCCAATGCTGCCGCGCTCAAGGCCTTCGTCGTCAATCGCGTCGGCGACTTTGGCTTCTCGCTGGGGATCTTCGGCACGTTCGTGGTGTTCGGAACGATCTCGATACCGGCAATCCTCGAAGCCGCCCCGGCAATGGCAGGCTCGACCATCGGCTTTGCCGGGATGCGGGTCGACACCATGACCTTGCTGTGCCTGCTGCTGTTCGTCGGCGCGATGGGCAAGTCGGCGCAGCTCGGGCTCCACACCTGGCTGCCCGACGCCATGGAAGGCCCGACGCCGGTCAGCGCCCTGATTCACGCCGCGACCATGGTGACTGCCGGCGTGTTCATGGTCTGCCGCCTGTCGCCGATGTTCGAGGCCAGCGAAACGGCGCTGGCGGTGGTCACCTTCGTCGGCGCGGCGACCGCCATCTTCGCGGCGACCGTCGGCACCAGCCAGAACGACATCAAGCGGGTGATCGCTTATTCGACCTGCTCGCAACTCGGCTACATGTTCTTCGCCGCCGGCGTCGGCGCCTATGGCGCGGCGATGTTTCATCTGTTCACCCATGCCTTCTTCAAGGCCTTGCTGTTCCTCGGTGCCGGGTCGGTGATCCACGCCATGCACCACGAGCAGGACATGCGCTTCTACGGCGGGCTCAGAAAGCAGATTCCCGTCACCTTCTGGACGATGGTGATCGGCACGCTGGCGATCACCGGCGTGGGCATCTTCGGCATCGGCTTTGCCGGCTACTGGTCAAAGGACGCGATCCTCGAGAGCGCTTATGCGAGTGGCACGGTGCACGGCGGCATCGCATTCTTCCTCGGCGCGCTGGCGGCGCTGCTGACCAGTTTCTACTCGTGGCGGCTGATCTTCCTGACCTTCTTTGGGCGTCCGCGCTGGGCCGCTTCGGAGCATATCCAGCATGCGGTGCACGGCGGTCACGAAGATCCTGCCCACGAGCATGGCGACAGCTCCCACAGCAAGGCGACGCCGCCGGAGGGCACGGCCGGCTACCAGCCGCACGAGAGCCCCATGTCGATGCTCGTCCCGTTGGGCGTGCTGGCGCTCGGCGCCGTGCTTGCCGGCCAGCTGTTCCACCATGCCTTCGTCGATGCCGAGGGCGGGCAGCATTTCTGGGCCGGCAGCCTCGCCTTTGACGCGCACCTCGCGCACGAGGCGCACGAGGTCTCGAGCTGGGTGAAGTTCACCCCGCTGACGGTCATGCTGATCGGCCTCGCCATTGCATACAACAATTACATTCGCCGTCCCGAAGCGGCGGCCGGTTTTGTCCGCCAGTTCAGCGGGCTGCACCGTTTCGTGCTCAACAAATGGTATTTCGACGAGCTTTACGATCGCATTTTCGTGCGCCCGTCGTTGTGGCTGGGCCGTCTGTTCTGGCGCGGCGGTGACGAAGGAACGATCGACCGCTTCGGGCCGCACGGCGCAGCTTATGCAGTCGGCGTCGGCAACCGCCTGACCAGCCGGCTGCAGTCGGGATACCTCTACAGCTACGCCTTCGTCATGCTGCTCGGGCTCATCGGCGCGGCAAGCTGGGCAGTGTGGTGGGCGAAATGACCGACCTGCCCTGGCTTTCCATCCTGATCGCGGTGCCGCTGGTCGCGGGCATCGCCTGCCTGTTCGTCAACGCCTCCGCTGCGCGCTGGATCGCGCTGGTCGCCACCCTCGCCGATCTCGCCATCGGCCTGCTGCTGTGGGCGTCGTACAACCCTGACGGCGCGCAGTGGCAATTCGTCGAGAACATGTCGCTTGGCGGCGGCATTGCCTGGGCGCTTGGCATCGACGGCATCGCGCTGGTCCTGATCCTGCTCAGCGTCTTCCTGATGCCGATCTGCATCGGCGCCTCCTGGCGTGCGATCGAGCGGCGGGTGCCGGAATATATGAGCGCCTTCCTGCTGATGGAGGCGCTGATGATCGGCGTCTTCGCCGCCCAGGACCTGTTCCTGTTCTACATCTTCTTCGAGGGCGGCCTGATCCCGATGTATCTGATCATCGGCATCTGGGGCGGCGCCGAGCGCATCAAGGCGAGCTACAAATTCTTCCTCTACACCCTGTTCGGCTCGGTGCTGATGCTGATCGCCATGCTCTACATGGTGCTCGAGGCCGGCACCTCGTCGATCCCGGCGCTGATGGCGCACGACTTCCCCGTCGAGGCGCAGCGCTGGCTGTGGCTCGCCTTCTTCGCCAGCTTCGCGGTCAAGATGCCGATGTGGCCGGTCCACACCTGGCTGCCCGACGCCCACGTCCAGGCGCCGACCGCGGGCTCGGTGATCCTGGCCGGCGTGCTTCTGAAGATGGGCGGCTACGGCTTCATCCGCTTCTCGCTGCCGATGTTTCCCGAAGGCTCGGCGATGTTCGTGCCTTTGGTGTTCATCCTCTCGGGCATTGCCGTGGTCTACACCTCGCTGGTCGCGCTCGTTCAGCGCGACATGAAGAAGCTGATCGCTTATTCCTCGGTCGCGCACATGGCGTTCGTCACCTTCGGCCTGTTCGCTTTCAACCGGCAGGGCATCGAGGGTGCGATGATCGTCATGCTCAGCCATGGGCTGGTTTCGGCCGCGCTCTTCCTGTGCGTCGGCGTGGTCTACGACCGCATGCACAGCCGTGAGATCGACCGCTACGGCGGCTTGGCCAACAACATGCCGGGCTACGCCTTGCTGTTCATGCTGTTCACCATGGCCGCCGTCGGCCTGCCGGGCACCAGCGGCTTCGTCGGCGAGTTCCTGGCGCTGATCGGCACCTATCGCCTGTCGACCTGGGCGGCGATCGTCGCCACCACCGGCATCATTCTGGGCGCCGCCTACATGCTCTACCTCTACTGGCGCATGGCCTTTGGGGCGGCGCGCACGCCCGAGGCGGCAAGCATGCGCGACCTCAGCGCGCGTGAATGGTGGCTGCTCGCCCCGATCGCTGCCGTCGTGCTGTGGATGGGGGTCTATCCGGAGAGCTTCCTGCGGCCGATCCGCGCCGACGTGGGACGGCTGCTGACCAGGATCGAGCGCGCCGCGCCGGAAGGCGACAGCCGATTCGCCGTGGTCAGGTCGACCGCGCAGCCGCAGGCCCATGCCGCGGAGGCGGCGCACTGATGAACGCTTTCGCACCCATCCTGCCCGAACTGATCCTGACCGGTGCCGCGCTGGTGCTGATGATGGTTGCGGCATTCACCCGCAGCCGCGGCGGCGGACTTGTCAGCTGGCTCGCTGCGGCGGTGCTGATCGGCGCCACGGCGGCGCTGATCGGCGCGCCCTCGAGCGCGGGATCGATATTCGGCGGTCTGCTCGCCGCCGATCCGTTCGGCGCCTTCGGCAAGGCCCTCATCTTCCCGGCGGCCGCGGTGGCGATCATCGCCGCCCACGGCTGGTTCGAGCGCGGCACGGAGCATGAGGCGGAATATTCGGTGCTGATCCTGTTCAGCGCAGTCGGCATGGCGGTGATGGTCTCAGCAACCAACCTCATCACCCTCTATCTGGGGCTCGAGCTGCTCAGCCTGTCGAGCTACGTGCTCGCTTCCTACCGCCGCGGTGATGACCGCTCGGCCGAGGCGGGGCTCAAATATTTCATTCTCGGATCACTCGCCAGCGGCATCCTTCTTTACGGCATCTCGATGCTCTACGGCTTCACGGGGACGATGGACTTCGCCGGGCTCGCCGAGGCATTCGGTCGCGGCGCGCCGAGCATCGGATTGCTGTTCGGGCTGGTCTTCCTGCTTTCCGGCATCGCCTTCAAGATCAGCGCGGTGCCTTTCCACATGTGGACGCCCGACGTCTACGAAGGCGCACCCACGCCGGTCACCGCCTTCTTCGCCTCGGCGCCGAAGGTCGCCGCGGTGCTGCTTGCCACCCGCACCTGCATTGAAGCGCTCGGGCCCGCCACCGACGCGTGGCGGCAGATCGTGATCTTCGCTGCGCTTGCTTCGATCTTCCTCGGCGCCGTCGCCGCTTACGGTCAGACCAACATCAAGCGGCTGCTTGCTTATTCTTCCATCAACAACGTCGGATTCGCGCTCATTGGTCTTGCCGCGGCGGGCCGCAGTGGTGCCTCGGCGGTTCTGTTCTACATGGCGGTCTACGTCGTCATGACGCTGGGTGCCTTCCTCTGCGTGCTGCGGATGCGCGGCGCCGATGGGGAGCCGCTGGAAAGCGTCGACAGCCTGGCCGGCCTGTCCCAGGCGCGGCCCGCCTTCGCCGCGGCGCTGGCCCTGTTCATGTTCAGCCTTGCCGGCATTCCGCCCTTGTTCGGCTTCTGGCCCAAGCTGCTGGTGTTCAACGCCGCCGTCGATGCGGGGCTGGTTGCAGTAGCGGTCGCCGGCATCGTCGGCACCGTGGTCGGCGCCTATTACTACCTGCGCATCGTCAAGATCATGTATTTCGACGAGGTGCCCTCGCCGATCGTTCGCACCCGCCAGCCCGTTGAGGGCCTGCTGATCCTGCTTGCCGCATTGCTGGTGTCGCCGCTCGGCTATCTGCTGATCGGCCCGCTCGGCCGACTTGCCGACCGCGCCGCGGGGTCGATCTTCTGACCCGGATCCGAATCGTCGAGCGGACCGGCTCGACCAACGCCGATCTTCTTGCCGACAATGCAGTCGCCGAGGGTGACTGGCTGGTCGCGCTCGAGCAGGAGGCCGGCCGCGGCCGCCAGGGCAGGTCGTGGATCGGCGCTTCCGGCAACTTCTTCGGCAGCACGATGGTCGAGCTTGCGCCATCGGACCCGCCGGCGGCCACTTTGTCGATGGCCGCCGGAGTCGCGCTGATCCGCGCCGTGGAGGCCGCTGCGCCGGCCACCGGGCTGATGCTGAAATGGCCCAATGATCTGTTGATGGGACGCGGGAAGCTTGCCGGCATATTGCTCGAGCGAAGCGGCGATCGCCTGGTTGCCGGCTTCGGCGTCAACTTGGCCCGGGCCCCGGCCGTGCCGGAGCGCGAGACCGCCTGCCTGGCGTCCGTGGCACTGGTGACGCCGCAAGGCTTCGCGCCTCTATTGGCCGGAGCCTTCGCGCGAGCGCTCGACCTGTGGCGCAGCGAGCATCCGCGGCTGATGAGCAGCTGGTTCGAAAGTGCTCACCCGGTGGGAACGCCGCTTCACGTCCATGCCGGACCAGCCGAAACGGCCGAGGGCGAGTTCGCCGGGATCGACCTTGACGGAGCGTTGCGCCTGCGCTTGGCGGACGGCAGCACGCGTGTCATTCACGCCGCCGACGTCAGCCTGGTTTGAAGGACGGCGAATGCTGCTCGCGATCGATGCCGGCAACACGAACCTGGTCTTCGCGCTCGTCGATCGCGGCGAGATCCGCGCCCGCTGGCGCATTGCCACCGACCCGCGTCGCACCGCCGACCAATATTCCGTGTGGCTCCACCAATTGCTCGACCTGGAGGGCTTCTCCAAGGCCGACGTCGACGCAGTGATCATCGGTACCGTCGTCCCGCGCGCGCTGCACAACCTCGAGGTGCTGGCGCAGAAATATTTCGGTGTCACGCCGCTGGTTGCGGGGCAGGGACGCGCGGCATGGCCGCTGGTGCTCGATGTCGACGAGCCGCACAATGTCGGCGCCGACCGCGCGCTCAACGCCATTGCCGCCCATGCCAAGCATTCCGGGGACCTCATCCTGATCGACTTTGGCACGGCGACCACCTTCGACGTGGTCGACGGCTCCGGCGCCTACAAGGGCGGCATCATCGCGCCGGGGATCAACCTGTCGCTGGACGCTCTGGTAAGCGCCGCGGCCATGCTGCCGAGGATCGCCATCGATGCGCCCGAAGACACCAGCGTCGTGGGCCGCACCACCGAGCGGCAGATGCGGATCGGCATCTACTGGGGCTATGTCGCCATGCTCGAAGGGCTCACCGAGCGCATCCGCCGGGAGATCGGCCGCCCGGCGAAAGTCGTCGCTACCGGCGGGCTGGCCACCTTGTTCGCGCGCCACACCAGCATCTTCGATGCGATTGAACCCGACCTGACCATCCAGGGGTTGAGCCTGCTGCACAAAAGGGCGACGGCGGCGTAAGATGGTTCCTGGCGAAGAGCTCCTGTTCTGCGCGCTCGGCGGTTCGGGCGAGATCGGCATGAACGTCAATCTCTACGGCTGCGCCGGCCAGTGGCTGATGGTCGATCTCGGAGTTACCTTCGCCGACGCGGAATACCCCGGCGTCGACCTGATCCTGCCCGACCTGGAATTCATCGAGCGCCAGCAGGAGCGGCTCGCCGGCATCATCCTCACCCACGGGCATGAAGACCATATCGGCGCGCTGCCCTATCTCGCCTCCGATCTCAGGGTGCCGCTCTATGCGACGCCGTTCACCGCCGGACTGATCGCCACCAAGCTCGAGGAGGAGGGGCTGACCGGGCAGGTCAAGCTCAACATCGTCGAGCCCGGCGGACGGGTCGACCTGGGGCCTTTCGCAATCCGGTTCGTGCCGCTGTCCCACTCCATCCCGGAGGGCAATGGCTTGGTGATCGACACGCCGCACGGCCGCGTCTTTCATACCGGCGACTGGAAGCTCGACGATCGGCCGGTGCTTGGCCAGGCATCGAGCCCCGAGACGCTGACCCGGATCGGCGATGAGGGCGTGCTGGCACTGGTATGCGATTCGACGAATGTCTTCCAGGACGCGCCCTCGGGCACGGAGCAGAGCGTCCACGAGGGACTTGCCCGCAAGGTCGGCGAAGCACGCGGCCGCGTGCTGGTCACCACCTTCGCATCCAATGCCGCGCGTCTCGACACCATAGGCCGAGTGGCCGAGGAAACCGGGCGCCGCGTCGTAGTCGCCGGCCGCTCGCTCGATCGGATTCTGCGCGTTGCCAAGGCCACCGGCTATTTGCGCGACTTTCCGGAGCCGGTTCGTTTCGACGAGGCGATGCGCCTGCCGCGCAATGAAGTGCTGATCGTCGCAACCGGCGGGCAGGGGGAGCCCCGCGCCGCGCTCGGGCGGATCGCATCGGGCAATCACGAACTCAAGCTTGGGGAGGGCGACACCGTGGTCTTCTCCTCGCGCATCATTCCGGGCAACGAGGTCGCGATCGGTCGGATCATGAACCAGCTCTCCGACCTTGGCGTGCTGATCGTCACCGAGAAGCAGGCCCACGTCCACGTCTCGGGTCATCCTGGCCGGCCCGAGCTCGAGGCCATGTATCGATGGGTGCGGCCGCAGATCCTGGTCCCGGTGCACGGCGAAGCGCGTCACCTCAACGAACATGCTCGCTTCGCGCTCGCCAGCGGCGTGCCGCAATCGCTGGTGCACAAGGACGGCGACATCATCCGGCTGGCGCCGGGCAGCCCCAGGAAGATCAGCGAGGCGCGCGTCGGCCGCCTGGTCCTCGACGGCGACGTCATCCTGCCGGCGGACGGAGCGACGATCAACGAGCGCCGCCGCATGGCGTTCGGCGGGGTGATCACGGTCGCGGTGCCGGTCACCCGGGATGGCAAAGCGGCTGGGACGCCGCTGGTGCGCGCGTTCGGCGTGCCGGTCGAGGAGGACCGCGAGGACTTCATCGCCGATGCGACCGACGCGGCGGCGCGCGCCTATGGCGGGCCGGGCGACGAGGACAAGGTGCGTGAGGCGGTTCGGCTGGCCGTGCGCCGCTGCGCCACGTTGTGGACCGGCAAGAAGCCCCTCGTCGACGTGCAACTGCTCAAGGTTACGTCGTGAGCTTCGGCTCGATCGCCGCCATCTACTTCCTGTTCCTGGTCGCGAGCGCCTTCATCCTGCTGCCGTTCGGCGTGCAGACCGACGAGGAGGCGGGGACTCCCAGGGTGCCGGGCCAGGCCGACAGTGCGCCGCACCGCTTCGACCTCAAGCGCCACCTGCTCCGCGCCGCCGTGATGGCGCTGGTGCTGTTCGCAATCTATTACGCCAACTGGCATTTCGGCTGGGTCGGGATCGAGGACCTCGACTTCTACAGCTAGCCCGCTCTAGCGGCGGCGGTCGACCGCCTGCGCGAGGGCCGCATAGAGCTTGCCCATGTCCGAGGACATCAGCGTGACGGCAATCATGCCCCCGTCGCGCTCGGCGAGCACCCGCCGCAGCATCGCCTCGAAGTCGTGGACATAGCGGTTGACCGACGCCTGGAACTCGCCGTCGGCATCATAGTGGGCGCGGATTGCCCTTTCCTCGGCACCACCGAGCAGATTGACCGCGCGGCGCGTGAACACGCTGCGATCGCCCTTGAGATAGGCGCCCCACGCCTTGTCGTCGATTTCGTCAGAGAGGATCTTGCCGACGTCGATGGAGGCCGAGTGCATCGAATCGATCAGCAAGGCGACGCGCCGCGCGAACGCCTCGCTGTCCTTTTCGCGCTGCTCGGAGTCGCGCTGCTGGAAATGTTGATCGAGCGCCGAGGCGCTCTGGCCGAGGCTGAGCATCTGCTGGGTCAGCCGGTCGGAGGCCGCACGAGCCTGCTCGACCGCCCGGGCGGCAATGTGCTCGACCCCGCGCAGCCGTTCCTCGATGCCCTCGCGGATGGCCGCTTCGAGCGCCGCGCGCGTGGCCTCGCCGAGCTTGCCGGCGCTGTCCGGGATCACGCCTTCGATAGATTCGCGGGCGCGCGCTGCCGCTTGCGCCGCCGCCTCGCGCACCTGGAGCAAGGCCGCTACCAGCGCAGGTCCGGTCTCCGCAGTGAGCCGGGCCGCTTCACCCTGGGCAGCGCTGAGCGCCCCGCTGAGTTCCGCGAGCCGCGCCTCGGCGCTGCCGACACCCTCGTCGAGCGTCGCCAGCAGAGCGGTGAGCCGGTCCTGCTGACCCTCGATGCTGGCGCCGCTTGCCTCGATCCGTTCGCTCGCCTCGACCGCCGCATCGCGCATCCAGGCGACTTCCGGCCGTGCGAGCGTCGCCACGTCGCGCACGCGCTCGGCGCCGCCTTCCGCGTCCGCAAGCGCGCCTGCCAGGCCCTCGCGAATGTCCGCGGCGAGCCGGTCGATGCCGTCGCGAAGGCTGGTCGTGCGCGACGCCAGCGCCTCGATCGAGGCGTCCTGGCTGCCGGCTTGCTCCGCCAGCGCGTCAAGCTCCCCACGCGCCCGGGACAGCGAGCCAAGGAAGTGGTTCGCGCGTTCGTCGCCCTGGGCGGCGAGCTCCGCGAACCTCTGGTCAATCAGCGACAGGCCGCGATCGACCTCTGCGAACAGGCTCTGCGAAAGCCGCTCCTGCTCGGCGACGCGCGCCGACAGCGTCTCGAGGGAGGCGCCGGCGCGGCTGATGCTGCCGCCAAGTGCGTCCGCCGCCTCAATGCCGGCACGGCCGATCCCTGCCGACGCCTGATCGACCAGCGCTGTGACTGCCGCCGACTGCGCATCGATGCCGCCGCGGATCTGGTCGAGCGTGGCCGCCGTGCGTTCGAGCAGCGAGTCCAGCGCTGTGGAGAAGCTTGCTTCCGCGTCGCTGACGCGCGCGGCCGCCGCTGCACCGGCGCTCTCGATATGGGTAAGGTGCGCGACCAGGCGCTGGGCGCTGGCGCCGACCTGCTCGTCGGCATCGCGCGTTGCAGCGCTGAGCGCCGTCACCTGCTCGCTGAACGACGCTGCGCGAGTCGCCGCTTCGCTGCCGATGGCGCGCAGCTGCTCGGCCGCGGCGAATGCCCGCGCTTCTGCTTCGGGCAGATCGGTCAGGATGACCCCGATGTCGGTGCGCGCCGCCTGAGCTGCCCGGTCGAGCGCTTCGCCATTGCGAGTCAGCCGTTCCGAGCTGGCGTCGAGTTCGCGTGCGACCCCGTCGAGCCGCCCGGTGGCTTCGTCGCCGAGCCGCATCAGCCGCTCGGTCACGCCCGCCAGTGCTCCCTGGCTGTCCTCGATGCGCTGGGTGAGCACGCCAAGCAGGGCCTCGAGCGAGCGTGCCTCGCTGCGCATCGCCACCACCGACCGGGTGAAGCGCTCCGCCTCGCGGCGCTGGGTGCGGCCGAAGATCAGCCAGGCGAGGCCAAGCAGTGCCAGCGGCCCCGCCACGATCGCCAGCCACTGCGCCATTCCCGCGGAAGAGGATGCCGGAGCGGCGAGCGAGCGGCCTGCCGACCAGGCCGTGAAGCCGACCCAGAGCACGGCGAGGACCGTCAGCGCGGCGGCGAGCACCTTGCGGCCGCCGGCGCCGGCGTCACGCCCCTGCTCGCCCTCGGATGCGCTCCACTCGATGGCGTCCAGCTCCGGCTCGTAGCTTGGCTCAAGTCCAGGGTCCTGGCCCGCCTGCACAGCGGTGTCGGTCCGGGGCGAAAGCGGCGCGCGCTGGAAGCTGGGGTTCATGGCACTGCAGTTTACCACCTTTGTCCCGGCAAGAAAGCGATTAGAGAGGGGTCGAGGAGCAGGCGAAGCGGCACCTCGCCGGGGGACGGAAAACGCATGGCGATCGGCGCCCTGATCGGGGCCTATCAGGAGGATGACCGCGGCGGGCTGAAGGCGCTTCTGCCGCTCGCCGGCCGGACCTTGCTGGAATATCAGGCGCGCTGCGCCGCGGCGGCCGGTGCTGCACCGATCGTGATCCTGGTGGAGCGCGTGCCGGCGGCTCTGCACGAGGCGATCGACCGGCTGCGGCGTGAAGGCGTGGCGGCAGTGGCGGTCAGCGACGCTAGTGAAGCGGCAACGCGCTTCGAGGCGGGCGCGCTGGTCCTGCTGGTGGGCGACGGAGTCGTGCCAACCGTCGACCTGCTCGCAAGCTGCGCTGCGGAAGTGGAGCCGACGATCGCCACGATCCCGGACGACGAGGCGCACGCAGGCTTCGAACGCATCGATGCGCATAGCCGCTGGGCCGGAGTCGCCCTAGTCCACGGCGCGCTGGTGGGCGCCACCGCGGCCATGCTCGGGGACTGGGACCTGCAGTCGACACTGCTTCGAAGGTCGCTTCAGGACGGTGCTCGCCGTCATCCCGTCGTGGTGGGGCAGGAACCCGTGCTGGCGGATAGCGCCGAGCATCTTGCCGGTTTCGAACGCAGGCTGGTCGTTGCCTCGCGCGGCGCGCGGCGTGACTGGGCGAGCCGTTACGTGCTGCCGATCATTGAGGATTTCGC
>DATLFV010000127.1:0-6378 GCA_035540875.1 Sphingomicrobium sp.
ATCTCGCAATCGGCCTTGCCCAGCCTCAGCGGCGCGTCGCCAACGCCGTTGACGCAGAATTGGACATGAGGGTGCGCCGCCTTGAAGGCGCCCAGCCGCGGCTCGAGCCAGAACTCGACGAAGTCGGGGGGCGCCGCGACGTGAATTTCGCAGCCGCGCTGAAGCTCGAGGGCGTCGGCCGCCATCCGGAGTTCGCCGAACGCGTTTCGCAGATGCGGCAGCGCTTCGACCAGCGCCGGGGCGGCCCGGATTCCCGAGCGGCCGCGCACCAGCAGCTCCGATCCGAGATAATCCTCGAGAACCTTGACCCTTTGCCCGACCGCCGCGGGCGAGATTCCGAGCAGTTCGGCGGCGGCGGTCAGCGATCCTGTTCGAGCAGCGACCTCGAGAGCCTGCAGTGACTTCAAGTGCGATGGAGCAACCACGAAGTGATCATAAAGAAAAGCTTTAGGAAGCTCCAGAAACTTTAGTTTGCCTGTCCGCGGCGCTTGCAAGAAACTGCGCGCCTTGACTGACAGGGAGAGCAGAGATGAGTGATCTCAAGCGGTTCATGGTCCAGCGCGACATTCCAGGCATTGGCGGAATGTCGGTCGTCGAGCTTTGCGGCGCGGCAAGGGCATCAAACCAGGCGATCGAGAAGCTCATGCCCAAACTCCAGTGGCAGCATAGCTATGTCGCCGGCGACCAGACCTTCTGCATCTACCTTGCCGACAGCGAACAGACGATCCGCAATCACGGGGAAATGAGCGGGATTCCAGTCACCGCAATCACCGAGATTCCGCAAATCATCGATCCGCTCACCGCCAACAACTGATGTGCGTTCCAAAACTCAAGACGAGGGAGAGCTGACATGTTGAAGGCAAAACAATTTTCCGCATCGATAATAAGAACGGCGGCAGCAGCAGCCGTGCTCGCCTGTGCAAGCAGCGCCGGAGCGCGGCAGGGGACGCCGACCTGTTCCGACGTCCTCGACATCGACGTCCACGGCCACCACGTCGTCGCCGACTATGTCGCCGGCATCGGGCACCACGACATGGATTGGCCGCCGAGCGGCAGGCAGATCGGCGCCGCGGTGAAGGCCAATCGCGGGGCGGCGACTCCGGGCGGCCCGGGACCGGGGTTCCACTTCCCCAACGGCTTCGCGCCTGGCGCGTCCTTCTGCACCGATTCGAACTCGCCGGGCTGGCACGCTGGCGAATAGGCCCCCGCTGAACATACGGCGAAGCTTCCGCGGCCGCTTTCAAACGGCGGCGGCGGAATGCTTTTCAGCCTCCTACCTCTTTTCGCCCGACGCGCAGCCCAGGCACTGGCTGAGGCTCGGATCATGCGCAAGCCGGCCGCCGGCGATCTCGTCTCCGCAGGTGAGACAATAACCGAACTCGCCCGCATCGATCCGCTTGAGAGCGGCGTCGATGCGCCTTCGTTCCGCAGCCCGCCGCTGCTCGGCCGCCAGGGCCATCGCCTGCACCTGCATGGCGTCGATCCGCGACAATCGCCCGACGCTGTCCTGGTCGAGCGTGACCGGCGCCCGGTCGATCGCGCTCATCCGGTCCTCCTCGTCGAGCTCGGCGCGCCTTCGCACCAGTCGTTCGCGTGCGGCAGATTCATCCATTCATCGCTCCTAACCGACAGAAGCAGCGAAAGCATCAACCGGCCTCGCGGCGAAGCGAGGCAGGTTTCACCATAAGGTCCGGGCTAAGCGTCACCCGGTGGGCGGCACCCGTAAGACTCCAACCCTTTTCGAACGGCAGGCGTCCGACTATGATCGAGTTCTGCTGCCGCTCCTAGCTCAACCGGATAGAGCGCCGGGCTTCGAACCCGGAGGTTGGGGGTTCGAGTCCCTCGGAGCGGGCCAGCCGCCTGATCGTAGCCCCGCTGGCATCGGCACCGCCGGCTCGCTAAACCCCGCCGGCAATGTCTCAAGCCCAGCCCCACCTCTATCTCGTCGACGGGTCGAGCTACATCTTCCGCGCCTATCACCGGCTGCCGCCGCTGACCAACCGCCACGGCCAGCCGGCCGGCGCGGTCTATGGCTACACGACCATGCTGTGGAAGCTCGCCGACGGGCTCAACCGGGCCGACGGGCCGACCCACATGGCGGTGATCCTCGACGCCTCCGAGGACACCCACCGAAACGCGATGTACGACCAGTATAAGGCGAACCGGCCGCCGCCGCCCGAGGACCTGGTCCCGCAATTCCCGCTGATCCGCACCGCGACTCGCGCCTTTTCCATCCCGTGCATCGAGGAGGAGGGGCTGGAGGCCGACGACATCATCGCCTGCTACGTGATGGCGGCGAAGGCGGCGGGCTGGAAGGTGACCATTGTCAGTTCCGACAAGGATCTGATGCAGCTGATCGAGGAGCCGCAGGTCGACATGCTCGACACGATGAACGACCGGCGGATCGGCCGAAACGAGGTGCTCGAGAAGTTCGGGGTGCCGCCGGAAAAGGTCGGCGACGTGCTGGCGCTGATGGGCGACAGCGTCGACAATGTGCCGGGAGTCCCCGGCATCGGCCCGAAGACCGCATCGCAGCTGATCCAGACCTATGGCGACCTCGAGACGGTGCTGGCCTCGACCGACCAGATCACCAAGCCGAAGCTCAAGCAGAATCTGATCGACCACGCCGAGGCGGCGCGGTTGAGCCGCGAGCTGGTCCGGCTGGTGTGCGACGCGCCGCTGCCGGAGCCGCTCGAGGCGCTGGCGATCCAGGGCATCCCGCCCGAGCCGCTAAGGCAATTCCTCGAGGACCAGGGCTTCAAGTCGCTGCTCAACCGGCTGAACGGCACCGGCCCGGCCGGACGGAGCAGCAGCGGCGGCGGGATCAACGACGTCATGGCGTCACTCGAACCGCGCAAGGCGGCGCCCGAGGCCGAGACGATCGCCGTCGACCGCTCGGCCTATGAGACGGTGACCGACGAGGCGGCGCTCGACCGCTGGATCGCCGAGGCCCGGGCAACGGGCCATGTCGCGGTCGACACCGAGACCGACTGCATCGACTGCGTCATCGCCAGGCTGGCCGGGATCAGCCTCGCCACCGCCCCCAACCGCGCCTGTTACATCCCGGTCGGCCATGTCGGCGGCGACCTTTATTCCGACGCGCCCAGCCAGCTGCCGATGGCGCTGGTGCTCGACAGGCTGAAACCGCTGCTCGAGGATCCGGCGGTGCTCAAGATCGGCCACAACCTCAAATATGACTGGGTAATGTTCGACAAGGCTGGGATCGCGGTCGCGCCGATCGACGACACGTTGGTGATGAGCTTCGACCTCGACGCCGGGCTGCACGGCCACGGGCTCGACGAGCTCGCCAAGCTGCACTTCGACCATGAGTGCATCCCCTTCAAGCAACTGTGTGGCACCGGCGCCAAGCAGATCACCTTCGACAAGGTGCCGCTCGGCCCGGCGACCGAATATGCCGCCGAGGATGCCGACATCACGCTTCGCCTGTGGCAGCGGCTGAAGCCGCGGATCGCCGCCGAGGGAGCGGCCCGGGTCTATGAGCGGGTCGACCGGCCGCTGGTGCCGGTGATCGGCCGGATGGAGCGGCGCGGGGTCAAGGTCGATCGCGACTATCTCGCCCGGCTGAGCGGTGAATTCGCCGGGGAGATCGCAGCGCTCGAGGAGCGGATTTACGAGGCGGCGTGCGGGCCCTTCACCATCGGCTCGCCGCAGCAGCTCGGCGAAGTGCTCTACGGCCGGCTCGGCCTCAAGGGCGGGCGCAAGGGCAAGAGCGGGCAATATTCGACCGACGTCACCGAGCTCGAGCGGCTCGCCGCCGAGGGGATCGACTGCGCGAAGCTGGTGCTCGAATGGCGCCAGCTGAGCAAGCTCAAGTCGACCTATACCGACGCGCTTCAGGCGCAGATCAACCCCGAGACCGGCCGGGTCCACACCAGCTTTTCCCTGTCGGGCGCGCAGACCGGGCGATTGTCGTCCAACGACCCCAATCTGCAGAACATCCCGATCCGCACCGAGATCGGCCGAAAGATCCGCGACGCCTTCGTCGCCGAGCCCGGCCACGTGCTGCTGAGCGCCGACTATAGCCAGATCGAGCTTCGCCTCGCCGCGCACATGGCCGACGTGCCGCAATTGAAGGAGGCGTTCCGAAGCGGCGCTGACATCCACGCCATGACCGCCGAGGAATTGTTCGGGAGCGTCGACCGCGACACGCGCGGCAAGGCCAAGACGGTCAATTTCGCCATCCTCTACGGAATTTCGTCCTGGGGGCTGGCCGGGCGGCTCGGCGTTTCGCGGGAAGAGGGGCAGGCGATCATCGCCCGCTATTTCGAGCGTTTCCCGGGGATCCGAGCCTATATCGACTCGAGCCTTGCCTTCGTCCGCGAGCATGGCTTCACCCGGACATTGTTCGGCCGGAAGACCCATTTCCCCAACATCCGCGCGCCCAACCAGTCCATTCGCGGCGGCGCCGAGCGAGCGGCGGTCAACGCGCCCATCCAGGGCACCAGCGCCGACCTCATCAAGCGGGCGATGGCGCGGATGGACAGGGCGCTCAAAGATGCCGGGCTCGATGGAGCGAGGATGCTTCTCCAGGTCCATGACGAACTGGTGTTCGAGGTGCCCGAGGGGCAGGAGGAGCAAGCGGCGAGAGTCATCCGGTCGGTCATGTCGAGCGCCGCCGAGCCGGCAATGACGCTCGACGTTCCGCTCGATGTCGAGGTCGGCTTCGGCGCCAATTGGGGCGCCGCTCATTGAAGCCCGAACAGGCTGACCTGCCGCCGTCGGCGGACCTCGCCGCACTTGCCCGCGGCGGGCGGATCAACTTCCTCGGTTTCGTCCTTCGGCTGGTCGCCCGATTGCCGTTCCTGTTCATTGCCGGGCGAATCTACGGCCCGGCCGAGCTCGGCCGGTTCGCGTTCGCGGTGCTGGTCGTCGAGCTTGCCGCCCAGCTTGCGACGCTTGGCCTGAAACGCGGACTTGCACAGCAGCTGGCGCACAGCGACAAGCCCCACGTCTGCGTCGTCTGGGACGCGCTTCTCGTCGCGGCGCTCGGCTCGGCCATCGCGATCGCCGCCCTGATGATCTTCCCGCAGGCGATGTTCCCCAACAGCGAGGTGCGCGGGCTCGAATGGCTCTTGCCGCTAACCGTAATCGCGCTCGCCTGGTCGGACGTCATGCTGGCGGCGCTCGCCTATCGCCACGATATCGCCTCGACCGTCCGGGCCCGGGCGATCGTCGAGCCGTGGCTCATCAGCATCGCGGCGCTCGCCTGGTCGTACATCTCGCTTCGCGACGGCCTGATCATCGCTTACGTTCTGTCGATGGCCGGGGCGCTGATCGCTTCCGTCATCCCGTTCGTCAGAAGCTACGGCATTCCGGAGGGGTGGAGACCCGAGCCAGGCCCCTTGTGGCGAATGGCGCGGCGCAACATCCCGGTCGCCGCGGCCGACGCGGTCGAATGGGGCTCGCGGCGGCTCGACCTCGCGGTCCTCGGGCTGTTCTTCTCGCCGGCGGTGGTCGGCATCTATTATGTCGCCCAGCAGGTGGCCTCGCTGCCGTCCAAGCTCAAGAGCAGCTTCGACCCGATCCTCGGCCCGGTGATCGCCCGAAACCTCGCCGCCGGCGATCACCAGGCGGTTGCTCGGCAGGTCCGCCAGGTCGGCTTCTGGGTGATCGGCGCGCAAATGGGGGTGGCGCTGGCGCTCGGCATCCCCGGCGAAGCGGTGATGGGGCTGGTCGGCGCGGCCTTCGTCGCCGGAACCGCGGCGCTCGCCTTCCTTCTGGCCGCCGAAGTCGCCGCGGCAATGGCGGCGGTCAGCGAAGCCGCGCTGATCTACATCGCCCGCCACCGCAACATGTGGCTGAGCCTGGCGATGATCGTCCTTCAGGCGGTGCTGTCGGTGGTTCTCATCCTGGCGATGCGGCGCGCGGAGCTGCCCGAAATGTGGCAGGCGACCGGCCCGGCGATCGCCCTTCTGCTGGCGCTGGGCTTTGCCGCAATCGCCAAGTCGCGGCTGCTTTGCCGGATTCTCGACGGGCCGGTGTCGGGCTGGCGCTGGCCGCTGATGTGGGCGGCGGGCGCGGGAATCCTGGTCGGCCAGCTGGCGATCATGATGCCCGAATGGGCCGAGCTGTTGTTCGGAGTGCCGGCGATTTTGATCGCTTTCGGCTTCGTCCTGTGGACCAAGGGCTTCGGCCCGGAGGATCGCGAGCTGTTCCGGATGAAGAAGCAGGACATCGAGGACATGAGCCTGCCAGCACCCGGCGAGAGCCCGCAGGCGCCGAGGTGACGCTGTTCCCCTCCCCTTGAGGGGAGGGGTGAGGGGTGGGGTGCATTCGAATGGGCTCGATGCCCATGAGGATGCTCCCGAGCCGGCATTGAACCGGCTCGGGAGCATCCTCATGGGCATCGAGCCCATT